>JAFYLR010000062.1 GCA_017550115.1 Clostridia bacterium
ACGTAAACTCTGTGGTACAATGAGAGAAACATACGAACCTCACATCAGGAGAAAATGTTAAAAAATGAAAAAAACAGGAACTATAAATACAACCTTGATAAATATAATATTGGCGGCAATGTTTTTATCTATCGGAATGGTGTTGCCGTTCTTTACTGCACAGATAAAAGAAATCGGAGACACACTACTGCCTATGCACATACCCGTTATGCTGTGCGGAATGATTTGTGGCGGAAAGTACGGATTTGCTACAGGCTTGGCATTACCTTTTTTGAGGTCTCTGAGCTTTACTATGCCCCCGATGTATCCGAATGCCGTCTGGATGGCAATAGAACTTGCGACTTACGGTTTGGTTGTCGGATTGATATACTCCAAATTTTCTAAGGGGAGAAAAATATGGATATACATATCCTTGATTATATCAATGATCGCAGGTAGGATCGCATGGGGAATCTCAAAAGCTGTTTTGCTGGGGGGAGCAGGAAAAAGCTTTACTTTTTCGGCATTTATTTTTGGAGGCTTTGTTGATGCTCTTCCGGGCATTTTGCTGCAATTATTATTGATTCCTCCGATCATAATGATTATAAACAGAAAGAAATATTAAAAAAGGATATATTGACTATGAAAGAGATATTGTTTCCGTATGGAAAAGGGAAATTAAAACATGAGTTTGATGAGAATGAGCTCGTTGGCGTTTTAACGTCATCGGTTGAAGAATACAGAACAGACTTTGACGGCTTTGAACTTGTCAAAAAGGCTTTAGAGCAACCGATAGGGTCTCCGCGCTTGAGTGAGCTTGCGCGGGGTAAAGATAAAATTGTTATTATTGCCAGTGACCATACAAGGCCGGTGCCGAGCAAGGTTATTATCCCTTCGATGCTTGAAGAGATAAGAAAAGGAAATCCGAATGCAGATATTACTATACTTATAGCCACAGGATGTCATAGAGGAACTACTAAAGAAGAACTTGTATCAAAATTCGGCGAAGAAATAGTGAACACCGAAAAAATATATATACATGACTGCGATGAGAGGGAAAAGCTTGTTAATATAGGTGTTTTGCCGTCGGGTGGAGATTGTGAAATCAATAAAATAGCAGTGGACGCAGATCTTCTTGTTGCTGAAGGGTTCATAGAACCTCACCTTTTTGCCGGATTCTCGGGCGGAAGAAAAAGCGTGCTTCCCGGAATATCGGGACGCGGTACTGTACTTGCCAATCATTGCTCGGAATTTATTGACAGTGAAAACGCCCGTACGGGAATATTGAAAAACAACCCGGTACATGAGGATATGCTATGGGCGGCAAAAAAGGCGAAGCTGCAGTTTATCGTAAACGTAGTTTTGAATTCTGAAAAAGAAGTTATCTATGCTATTGCGGGAGACGTTGAGAAGGCACATAAAAAGGGGACGGATTTCTTGTTTTCGCTCTGTTCAGCAAAGGCTGTGCCGGCAGATATTGTTGTTTGTACAAACGGAGGATACCCGCTTGACCAGAATATATATCAAGCCATAAAAGGTATGACGGCGGCAGAGGCCACCGTGAAAAAGGGCGGGGTTATAATAATGCTCGCAGAATCTAAAGACGGCACTGGCGGAGAAGATCTTTATCATGAATTGGCTGATGCGGAAGACGTTGGAAGAGCTATGAGCGAAATTTTAAGTCGTGGCAGAAACAAAACAGTTCCTGATCAATGGATGTCTCAAATTCTTATCAGAATACTTATGCATGCAAAGGTGATATATGTTTCTGAGGTTGACGATGATATTGTTGAAGCAATGCATATGATACCGGCAAAGTCTATAGAAGACGCGATCGGGAAAGCAAAAAAACTTCTGGGCAAGGAAAAAGCAGATATAGTCGCAATACCAGATGGTATTTCGGTAATGGTTGTGAAATAATTTTTACGGTGAGGCAAACAATGAATGAACCAAAGAAGATAGAGTCCTTTAAGGTTGATCATGATTATATAGTGCCGGGGTTGTACGTATCAAGGCGTGATGGGGATATTACGACGTATGATATGCGTACGCGAAAACCCAACCTCGACTGCTATATGGATAACAGGACTATGCATTCTGTCGAGCATATGTTTGCGACTTTCGTTCGCAGTTCGTCCATAGGCGAAAAGGTTATATATTTTGGCCCTATGGGGTGCCAGACAGGATTTTATTTACTTGTCAGAGATGCAGACGACGAAGAAGTTTTGGCGGTCGTTAAAAAAGTGCTCGAACAGATAATAGAGCATGACGGTGAGGTTTTTGGAGCGAGTCGCAAAGAATGCGGAAACTATAAAAATCTTGATCTTGAGGACGCAAAAAAAGAGTGCAGGGAATACTTGGCGGCACTTAATAATGCAAAAGATATAAATTTTCAATATCCCGAAGGAGACGATACAAAATGAAGATTGGAATAATAGGGGCTATGAACTGTGAGACCGAAAGGTTGAAGGCGATGGTCGAAAACGGTGTAAGCGAAACGGTGAGTGGTATAGAATATACTTCGGGCGTTATCTGCGGCAGGGAAGTTGTTATTGCTACGTGCGGTGTAGGTAAAGTGTTTGCGGCTGTATGTGCACAGACTATGATACTTCGCTATTCTCCGGATTTTATAATAAATACGGGTGTTGCGGGATCGCTTTCCGACAGTCTTTCGGTTTGTGATATAGCTGTTTCCGAGGACGTTGTTCAACATGATATGGATACTTCCCCCATAGGTGACCCTGTAGGACTTATTTCCGGGATAAATATCGTTAATATTCCAGCCGACAAAATGCTTTGTGAGGCGGTTTGCGATGTGGCGAGAGGGCTTGGCTTAAGGGTGAAGTCGGGAACGATAGCCTCGGGCGATGCTTTTATTGCGGATAAACAAAAAAAGACTTGGATATCCGAAACGTTTGGAGCTATTGCCTGTGAAATGGAGGGAGCAAGTATAGGTCACGTTTGTTATCTGAATTCTGTTCCGTTCGTGGTCATCAGAGCTATCTCTGACGGGGGCGATGACTCTGCCGCTATGAGTTTTGACACTTTTGTGAAGATTGCGGCGGAAAATTCGATAAAAATAGTCGTTGGATTGCTGAATTCGCAACTTTGAAAGAACAGCCGCCGCATTTTGAAATGCGGCGGCTATTTTTTATTTTACGCATAATTGTTTCTTGATAATTTCGGCAATCCTTTTTGTGATTTCTGTTATTTGAGTCATATCTTCGCCCTCTGTCATCACACGAATAAGCGGTTCTGTTCCTGATGGGCGAACTACTATTCTGCCTGTCATGCCGAGTTCTTTCTTTGCTTCTTCAATAGTTTGTTTTATAGTCTTGTCGGTATAGAAAAGGACTTTACCCTCGTGGCTTACCTTAATGTTTTCTGTTATTTGCGGATAATGAGTCATAACGGAAGAAAGCTCGGAGAGTTTCTTTTGTTTACGACGAATAAGTGAAAGGAGCTGACACGCAGTCAACTGACCGTCGCCCGTGGTTGCGAAATCGCGGAAAATTATATGCCCTGACTGCTCGCCCCCGAATGAATAGTCCCCGAGGAGCATTTCTTCAAGAACGAATCTGTCGCCAACTTTTGTTGTAACGAATTTAAGGTTATTGTCCTCGCAAAATTTACCGAATCCGAAATTGGACATAATAGTTCCAACAACCGTGGCATGATTTAGTCTCCCTCTTTCCATAAGATCCAGCGAGCATATTGCCATTATCATATCTCCGTCAACGACGTTTCCTTTCTCATCAACGGCGAGACACCTGTCAGCATCTCCGTCAAACGCAATTCCGCAGTCAAGGGAGTTTTCGATAACGTATTTTGAAAGTGCTTCTATATGAGTTGAACCGCAATTTTCATTTATATTTGAACCGTTCGGTGAATCGTTCAAGATATGTGTTTGGGCACCAAGCTCCTCGAATAACTGCTTGGCACTTACACTTGCACTTCCGTTTGAGCAGTCAACTGCAATTTTTAAGCCACCCAGTGAATAAAGAACACTGCTTTTCAGATGTTCTATATAATCCTTTGCGGCTCTGTCAGTATAAGAAATTTTACCGACACTTGCTCCAATAGGTTTTTGTAGCTTACCTTCATTGTCGAGCACTATAGCCTCTATTTTTTCTTCAAGTGCATCGGGTAGCTTGTATCCGTCACCGCTGAAAATTTTTATACCGTTGAATTCGGAGGGGTTGTGTGAAGCGGATATCATAATTCCTGCGTCTGCTTTATATTTGACAACCAAATATGCAACGGCAGGGGTTGGAACAACTCCTAAATTTATAACATCGGCTCCCATAGAGCATACCCCTGCCATAATGGCGCAAGAAAGCATATCCGATGACGTTCTTGTATCGCTTCCTATGACAAAAAGCGGACGGCGACGGCTTCCGTCGGTTAAGACCTCGGCGGCGGCACGCCCTATCTCCATCGCTATCTCACAGGTAAGCTCGGTGTTAGCAATTCCCCGAACACCATCTGTTCCGAATAATCTTCCCATTATATATTGTTTCCTTTCTTAATATTTGCTCACGATGCTGTCATTGTCCTTGAAAATGCTATTTGGCGGTACGAATCCGCGAACGCTTGAAAGCGGATAAATATTTGAATGAGCTCCTATTACCGTTCCGGGATTGAGTACGCTGTTGCAGCCAACCTCAACAAAATCCCCCAAAACAGCACCCATTTTCTTTAGCCCTGTTTCGATATATTTGTCATTTGCTTTTATGATTATAAGTGTTTTATCGCTCTTAACATTTGAAGTTATTGCCCCTGCACCCATATGAGACTTATATCCGAGTATCGAATCTCCGACATAATTAAAATGTGGGATTTGACATTCGTCCGAGATGATGCAGTTTTTAAGCTCGGTTGAGTTCCCGATAACACACCCATCTCCTACAAGGGCGTTACCTCTGATGAAGGCACACTGACGCACCTCGGTATCCTCACCTATGACACAAGGACCTGAAATTGATGCCAAAGGACTCACCTTTGCATTTTTTGCGATCCATATATTCTCTGATTGTCTCTCGTATTTATCCTCAGACAGAGTAGCACCATATTCAATAATGAATCTGCTGATATGAGGCAGTACCTGCCAGGGATAATCATACGAAAAAATTAATTTCTCTGCTGCACTGTGCCCACGCTCGAAAAGTCCAAGGCAAGCGAGCTGTTTTTCCATATTTTTCTCCTCCTTTTTTTAATATATATACAAAGCGCGGCCGAAACCGCACAAGGTGTGAGGTGTTATTCGACCGCGAATTTGCTTATTTTGGGAAAGCTGTCCAATACCAACCGCTTCCCGTGTTTTGAAAGATAAAATCGTAATATTCTGCTATTTCTGCGATACCTTTATTTTCTTCTCCCTCGGTTGTCTCTTCATCTGTGTCTTCGGGAGCTTCATAAGTTACCTTTGCAGTATATCTGAAAAGTTTGTCTGTGAATTTACTTAGGAAAAACTCTGTTTTGATTATTTGAGGTTCTTTTATGATCTCTTCATCTGTCGGGGTGCTTTCTTCTTCGCTCTCGGAGGTTTCGGGTTCATAAATGTCCTCTTCCTGTATTTTTGCCTTTACATAAAGTGTTCCGTCTATATCTTTGTAGTGCTGCTTAGCCGCTGAAATGAGATCATCTGCAATAGCTCTTGCAAAAACACTGTTTATATATGTTTTAAGGTCATCAAAGCTTGTGATCGTGGCGCCGTCAAGCTCTATTTTAGAATTTGTATCATTGACGGGATAGTATAGAACACCTTCTTCATCATAATATTCGATGCTCATATCTGCGTCAAGAGTTCCGTTTTCCACGATATCTATAATATCAAGAGCTTTCTTATACTGAAATTCAATAAATTCGAGAGCCTTCTCATTTTCTATCGGTACACGAACAGATTCATCATTCTCTGTCTGAGTGGGTTCGGTTTCTTCTGTATCGGGAATGTCTGTTGTTTCTGACGGCTCTGTCTCATATATAGTTTCTATCGAGGTATCTATATCGGCAGGCCCGTCTTTTTTTGTACAGGCTGTCAGAGCCGATGCGAAAATGATGCAAATAATTATAGTAAAGGTATAAAATTTAATATTCATTCGACTCCTCCGAGCGTTTGATCATAGCCTTAGTATTATACACCAATATGGACTTCTTGTCAAGGGAAGACGCCGATCTGTTAATATTAACAGATCGGGAAAATATTACAAAGGCGGGGGATAATGATGCGTCGGAGGCTAAAGCTTATTCGATAATGAGATAATGTTTGAGAAATTTGATTGACTTTGGGTAAAGGATGTTGTATAATATGTAGGTAACCGAGCCGAGCGGTCGCGTGATATGTTGCCGAAAGGTATTATCATGAGGAAAGTCCGGGCTTCACAGGGCAGGATAACTGATAACGTCAGCCGAGGGTGACCTTAGGGAAAGTGCAACAGAAATAAACCGCCTATGTCGCAAGGCAGGCAAGGATGGAAAGGCGAGGTAAGAGCTCACCGTTCCCTTGGTGACAAGGGAAGCCATGTAAACCCTATCCGAAGCAACACCGAGCGCGGATCGTTGGCCCGACATATATCCGCAGGGTGGCAGAACACTTGTGTTCGAGCATAGTGGTGACACTATGCAAAGATTGATGATCGCTCAAGACAGAACCCGGCTTACAGGCTCGGTTACGTATAAAAAAACAACCGATATACAAATATGTATATCGGCTTTTTTTATTTATTCTTGTTTGGCCTTTTTGATTTTTGTTATGATTAGATATATCATCAAAACAAAAGTACTTCCGATGGTCGCTCCCGCGAAATCCTTTACGATATCCACAAGCTCACAAGATCTGTCGGTCAGCGTTTGTAAACATTCGTCTGTTATACCGATAACGAGAGATGATATAAGCGTTGTAATTATCGCACATGAGATTCGCATATCTAAAAGCAGCATTAATATCATAACAAGAGCACCAAGTAGGGCGAATTCCGCAACATGTGCAAGAGAACGTACAATGCTTTTAATCTGTGAATGTGTTATCTCTTTGTTTTCAAGGGCACTTTCAACATAAGGAATTTTTTCAACTATTTCGGTGATCGGTTCACTTTGATTTGACGAAGACTCAACGTCTTTTAGTGAATTCCCGAATATAAATGCAAGTGTCACCAATATAAGTATAAAATCAATTATAATTGCGGCAACTCTTTTTTTGCTCATACAACTCCTTATTATTCTCCCAAAAGAATATTTGCGATCTTCTCACACGCATGCCCATCTCCATAAGGATTTGAAGCACGACTCATTTTCAGATATTCTTCACGGTCTTCTATCAGCAATTTGAAATTATTATAAATAACTTCTTCGTCCGTGCCGACAAGCTTAAGCGTACCTGCATCTATCCCCTCAGGACGCTCGGTCGTATCTCGCATAACGAGCACGGGTTTTCCGAGTGCGGGTGCTTCTTCCTGAATTCCTCCGCTGTCGGTGAGAATCATATAGCTTTTTGCCATAAAGTTATGGAAATCTATAACGTCAAGAGGTTCGATTATTTTTATGCGGTCACTTCCGGAAAGATACTTTTCCGCCGCCTCTCTTACAAGAGGATTCATGTGGATTGGATAGATAGCCTTGATGTCCGGGTGCTCGTCAATTATTCTGCGAATGGCGCGGAACATATTATGCATAGGATTTCCCAAGTTTTCGCGCCTGTGTGCCGTTATCAGTATCAGACGACTGTCGGACGCCCAATCAAGCTCGGGGTGCGTATAATCTTCTCTTACAGTTGTTTTGAGTGCATCTATTGCTGTGTTTCCGGTGACGTAAATTTGTGAGCTATCCTTCCCCTCAGCTAACAGATTTTTTCTTGCAAGTTCGGTTGGGGCAAAGTCGTATTTTGAAATGATGCTTACCGAGCGGCGATTGAATTCTTCGGGGAAGGGGGAGAGTATATTAAATGTACGAAGTCCTGCCTCTACGTGCCCAACGGGGATCCCCATATAAAAACAGGCAAGTGCTGAGACAAACGTCGTTGAAGTATCACCGTGAACAAGAACAACATCGGGTTTTTCTCGCTCAAGAACGACCTTGATCTTTTCAAGAATACCTGTCGTTATATCAAAAAGAGTTTGTTTATCCTTCATTATGGAAAGGTCACAGTCGGGGACAATGCCAAAGGTATCAAGCACCATTTTTAGCATCTCACGGTGTTGTCCCGTTATGCAAACGTAGGTCTGTACACCCTCTCTTGACTGCAACTCTTTTACGAGCGGACACATTTTTATAGCTTCCGGACGTGTTCCGAAAACAAGCATGATTTTTTTCATATTTCAGCTCCGATATTTCTGAATTTATTTTAATATCTTATCTATTCTGAACATCTTGCGGTATTTTAAGAAATAAAGCCTGATAAGCATAGTAAGAGCGACATCGTACACAACAAAGGTGAAATTGCCGAGTGCGTAAAGTGCGATAATATATCCTCTTGTCATACCATCAAGCGAGAAAACGAACGAGGCAAGTAGTACAAGAACAGTTATTGCCGCATTAAAGGTAAGCAGCTTCAGTATCCATTCAAGGTAACGATGTGTGATCCTCTCGTAGATACATTTAAGCATCGGATAATATCCGGCAATACATACGTATATCAAAGCGGCAAATTTCTGCGGTAATATCAGTACAGATATAGCGCCTGTTACGGCGAAAACGAGCCACGGGTAAGCACCGCCTATCTCGATCAAGGTGATAACGCAAAACATTGAGGCGATGGTAGCCATTGAGATGTCAAGCACTTCGATCAGAGCCCCTATATACATTATAACGACGCTGAGTGCCGCGAAAATAGCACAAATCGCCATTTTTTTGCTGTCTTTGATATTTTTTTTCGGCGTAGAGCCAAAATCAAAATTTATTCTAATAGATTTTTTGGACAAACCTTTGTCCTCCTATAAAAAAGTTAACAGCAGCTTATAAGGTCGCCGCCCATGCATTCGCAGCAGCAGTCGGCACAGATGAGAGTTGAGCATATGTCGCAACCGGAAGCTCCTCCACGTGCGTTTCCCATTCCGTATCCCATATTGCCAAAGCTACGCATTCTCATTCGCATAGTGCTGTATTCGGCATTTGACGGATCCATAGTACATGCAGTATCAAAATATCTTGAAGCATCAAGGCTGTTGCCTCGTTTGAGTTCTATACAGCCCATAAGAAAGTGCCATTCTGCCGCACGGTCATTTACGTCTGTTGAGAGAAGGATTTTCTCGGCTTCATATATATTCCCCTGATTTATAAGAACACGTACTTGAGCAAATTTCGGAGATCCTTGAGAGGAGCTTGAGGTGTATGAGCCTCCTCCATAGTTGTTCTGTGAATAGCTCGAGCCGCCTGAGCGCATTTTTTGGATTTCTTCATATGCGGCGTTTATCTCTTTCATTTTTTCACTTGCAAGATCTGCAAGATCGCTGTCTGCATACTTATCGGGGTGATATTTTCTTGCAAGCTTTCTGTAAGCTTCTTTTATTTCATCGTCTGAGGCATCTCTTGAAACCCCAAGTGTTTTATATGGATCGGTCATTGATTATCTCCATTCTCGTTTATCTTTTCTTTTCCTATATTACTGTCAAAAAGCACAGACTCGGTCATGCGTACGAGTCCTTCTGTGATTATATTCCGCATAAGCCCTTCAAGATCTCGTCTTCCATCAAAATCGACAAGATCAAGTGCAGAGTTTGATTTCTTTAGCATACTTAACATCGCGGCTTCAATATCCAATTTCTTCTCTCTGTCAAGCTCCTGCCCGTCAAAAAGAAGCAGAAATGGATTATAGCTCTTCTTTTTTCTATCCTCGTCTATGTCGTCGAGTGCATCTATAAGATAAATCCAACGGCCGATAGGCATAACAACGCCACGGGCGATCCTCTTATCTTCCTCTCCCTCGAGTCCATACGTCATAATATCAGCCATAAGTGCTCCAAAGATCTCTGCGGGACGGTCTGCCGATCGTGTTTTCTCACGTTCAAGCTGACGAAGTGTAACAAGATGTGCAGAAATTATTTCGTCAAGAGCCTCGTAGCCTCGTTTTGCCTTTTTATACGTCCTTTGAAAGAAGAACTTCATAAATAAGGCCTTGAGTTTTTTCGTTCCTTTTTCGTCTGTGAGGTCATCGGCAATTTTATGCATTGTGAGAAGTGCACTTGCGTGTGCCGCATATGTAAGAGCGTCATTAGGCTCCATCACAAGCTTTTTCTTTAGAAAACGGGCAAAGCAACGTCTTTTTTCAAAGGTTGGGATCTCTCCCCGAACCGCAAGTCTTGCAAGAACGAGGAAGGTCATATCATAGCTGAGAGTCATTCGTGACAGTGTGCCTGTTTCTTTTTTCATAACTCTGCAGAGCCCGCAATATGCAGCTTGATAATATTGATTTTCTATTATTTTTAACTCCGGAACATATGGCTTTACGTAACCGAACATACCCTCACCTCCGTTTGCTATTATTATATTCTAATACATATTATACTTATTTACATCAATTATTTGTAAACTTTGATCCGATTTATGTAAATTTTTATAAAAAACACGGCAGGATCTTAAAAGCTGCCGTGTTATTCTCAAGACTTTTTTCTGAATTCCGATGATTGCGCAATCAATATTGCAGAGAAGACGAGAGCACAACCGATAAATTCCTTTGCTGAGAGCAGATCTCCCAAAATCAGCCAACCTCCGACAGCACCGAAAACGCTCTCAAGGCTCATAATAATTGAGGCTATGGCAGGCTCTGTGTGCTTTTGGCCTATGATCTGGAGAGTATATGCGACACCGCTTGACATTATTCCGAGATATAGAATCGGCAGGAGCGAGTTCAGTATTGCGTCAAAGCTCGGAGTCTCAAAAATCAGCATACAGACAAGCGACAGAGTACCCATTACAAAAAATTGAACGCATGAGAGCAATATACCGTCGTTGCTTTTGACGAAATGGTCGACTACGAGTATATGTAAGCAAAAGCACAGAGCAGATATAAATACCATAGCATCTCCCGTATAAAGTGCCCCGATGCCACGGCCGAAGCAAAGCAGATACATGCCGAAGATAGCGATAACCACGCCGCACCAAACGGATACGTTTATGCGTTTCTTGAAAATCATTGCGGAAAAGACGGGAACGAGCAGAACGTATATAGCAGTTATAAATGCCGCACGGCTCGATGCGTTAGCTCCCTCGGGATATATGCTGATGCCGTATTGCTGAAAGCTTGTTGCGGCAAAGAGTGCAGTTCCGCATATTATACCACCTAAAGCAAGTGATTTTAGCGATGCTTTGGCACACTTTTTGTCTGCCGGTTTTGCTTTTGCGATAACAAATGACAACAACGCAAGGAAAATAACAGCTATGTAAGAACGCAGAAAATTAAATGTGAATGTTGGAATGTTATCGGCACCCGAGGTTTGCGCAACGAAAGCAAATCCCCAAATTACAGCGGCAAATAAAAGAGCGAAACTGCCGAAGGCTTTTTTTAGGTTCATAAAGACATCCTTTTCAAAAAATATAAATAAGTGTTGAAAAATCTTGATTTTTAGGTTATTATAATATTGTTAATATTATAAACAAACCGAAGTTGGTTGTCAAGAGATGACAACTTATTAGATATTCTTTCAGAATGTCGGAGAGGAGCAAAATGTTTGATATACTTGTAGTTGAAGACGATAAAAATACACGAATACTGATGGAAGCGGTCTTGAAACAGAACGGTTATAATCCGATTACTGCCTGTGACGGAGTAGAGGCTCTCGAGGTAATGGACCATAAGCATATTGACTTGGTGCTTCTTGACGTTATGATGCCGAGAATGGACGGATATGAGTTTGCAAAAACGCTCAGGCAGGGAGGCTCTGAAATACCTATACTGATGGTCACGGCAAAGGAAGCACCCGCCGACAAAAAGTACGGATTTATCTCAGGTACTGACGATTATATGGTCAAGCCCGTGGACGAAGAAGAGATGATATTGAGAATAGCGGCACTTCTTCGCCGTTCCCGCATTTCCTATGAACACAGACTGACTATAGGAGATACGGTACTTGACTATGACAGCCTTACAGTAAGATCGGGAAATGCCGAGGTCAATTTGCCTCCTAAGGAATTTATGCTTTTATACAAGCTGCTCTCGTATCAAGGAAAGATATTCACCCGAGCAACGCTTATTGACGAGATATGGGGATTTGACAGCGAATCCGATTTACATACAGTCGATGTTCATATAAATCGTCTGCGAGAAAAATTCGGGCAGAATCCCGATTTTGAGATAGTTACGGTAAGAGGCTTGGGATATAAGGCAGGGAAGCGGCAATGAGTAACAAAAAACGTTACAGAACACTGCGAAATAAGGCGTCTGTTCTGATTCTTTTGATAATAACGCTATCAGCACTGCTCACAGGGGCAATGCTTGTTGTGCTTTTTCGGGTCGGACTTATTCCCGAGAGGTTCAGTGCAACGGCTTGGATGCTTCCGATAACTGTAGTCGTAAGCTGTATCTTGGGTGCTATACTTGCCGCATTGGCTATGCGTATTTTTGTGAAGCCGCTTGACGAGCTTGTTGCGGCGACAAAGAAGATAGCGGAAGGGGATTTCAGTGCACGTGTTGACGAAAAGGTTTTGGTATCTGAGATCGGAACTCTTGTTGAAAATTTCAACAAGATGGCAAAGGAGCTTGAGGGAACAGAGATATTCCGTTCTGATTTTATAAACAATTTTTCGCACGAATTCAAAACCCCGATAGTTTCTATAAGAGGATTTGCTCGTCAGCTGTCGGAAAAGGAGCTTACCGAGGAAGAAAGAAAGCTTTATACCGATATAATCCTCTCCGAGAGTGAACGTTTAGCTTCTATGGCGGGTAACGTACTTTTGCTCTCAAAGCTCGAAAATCAACAGCTTATTCCCGATAAAAAAGCATACTCTTTAGATGAGCAGATACGTAAATGTATCCTAATTTTCGCAAAAGAGTGGGAGAAAAAGAATATTGAGCTTGACATTGACCTTGATGAGATCATATACATAGGCAATGAAGAAATAATGTCTCACGTGTGGATAAACTTACTTGGTAACGCAATAAAATATACTGCTGAGGGCGGCAAGATATCGGTAAGAGCTGTATGTAAGGCAAAAGATATAGTCGTTCGTATCTCGGACAGCGGTATGGGAATGACGAAAGACGTTATGGAGAGGATTTTTGACAAATTTTATCAAGGCGACAACTCCCATTCGGGAAACGGAAACGGTCTTGGTTTGCCGCTTGTCAAACGTATAATTCAGCTTTGCGAAGGACGGATCGTCGTTGACAGTGAGGCGGGAGCAGGTACAGTGTTTTTTGTGTATTTACCTATATAAGCATTTTCGGGTGTTAATTTACAGTTGATTTTAGCCTTTTATAATATTTGCATAGTCAAAAACGTGTATTGGATTATTTACGAAAATTACGGGCTATAATTAAGTAGAGGTGAGTTAATGAGATTTCGCGAAAAGCTTGCAAGGTTTATGTACGGCAGATACGGTGCCGATCAGCTATATAATTTTTTAACGGTTGTTTTCTATCTGATATTTGCGATCAACCTATTTATTCGCAGTTATATTTTGACGATTGCTTCGCTTGTTTTGTTGGGTTATGCAAGCTACAGAGTTTTTTCAAGAAATATATACAAGCGAAGAGACGAGAATGAGAAGTATCTAAAGATGAGAAACTCCTTTGTCGGTGCTGTGAAATTACAGAAGAATCGAATAAGGGACAGAAAAACTCATATATATAAAAAATGTCCTAAATGCAGGGCAACATTAAGATTACCAAAGAAAAAGGGTGTGCATACCGTTCGCTGCCCGAGATGCTCGGAGCACTTTGATATAAAAGTTTAATAACAGGAGCTTAAAAATGCTTAAAAGATTTAAGGGGGAATTTTTTACTGTTCCCAATATTCTTTCATATGTGAGAATAATACTTATCCCATTTATTGTCTGGACATATTTCGGGGTGGAGCCAAAGTATCTGGCGGCTTTGCTTGTTGCTCTTTCGGGGCTTACCGACCTTGTTGACGGATATATTGCCAGACACTATAATATGATAACGTCTTTCGGAAAAATAATCGATCCTATCGCAGACAAACTGACTCAGGTCACGGTAGTCGCCTGCGTTGCCTTTAGATATAAGCTTATGTTTGTGCTTGTGGGCGTTCTTATCTTTAAGGATCTTTTTGTTGGCGTTATGGGACTGCTTGTGCTTAAAGCTACAGATGAGGTAGAGGGATCTCGCTGGTACGGAAAGATTGCGACGTTGCTTTTCTATCTTGTTATTATACTGTTGCTCGTCATAGATATGAGCACAAAAACGGCTGACCTTCTTATACTTTGCTGTCTTGCGGGTATGATAGTGTCGCTCGTTCTTTACACGGTAAGATATACGTTGATTCTGACACGAACGCACAATAAAAAAGAAAATATTGCAAAATAAACGGATTTTGAACGGCAAATGGCTATGCTATTTGCCGTTTTTTTGCCATTTTGTAACACTGCGTTCTTTTACAGGCAACCTAAAATTAACAATATGTTCAGCAAATCCTTGAAAAAATGGTGTATAATTACTGTGTATGACTATTTTATGATACTGATTTTGGAAGTTCAAAATAATTGAAAGGAAATAAATATGCACTTAAAAACAGGGAAATCGATAAGCTTTTTTAGAAATATCTGTTTTTTGATGGCGCTTATTCTTCTTGTGGCATCTGTTCCTGTATCGGCATCTTCTGCTGTCAGTGCAAAGAAAGCTGCAAATAACGTAAATATGCTTGACAGCGGTGTTTACCGCATACGTAATCTCGGAACGGGACTATATATAGATTGCTACGATTTCGTTTATGATTCAAAGGGATCTTCATATTTAGGTCAGGCAAGCGGAGGAACGGCACAGGATATTTACGTTAAAAGATTTGACGACGGCACATACGGACTTTATCCTCAAAGCGAGGGGGGAAAGTATGCACTCAGCTATCAAAACGGCGTTACAAGTGGCTGCGTTATAACGAAAAAGGCGGCTTCCGACAAAACAGAAAAGTTTGTTATATATGCTTCAGGAGATTCAAGTTATACTATTTCCCCCGCATACTTGCTTAGAAACTCTGTAACACTTGATATTTCCGATGCGAAATCCAGATTTAAGCATAACTATCTGGAGCTTGATGAATACACAGGTAAGAAATCACAGCAGTGGGTCTTTGAAAAGGTAGAAACGCAAGGGATATCCTTAGCGTTTGTTAAAACAAAGGTGAAGCTTTATTCCGTAGGCTCTCTTTACGCAACCCTAACACCTTATAATTTTGAAACGAATAATGTCAAATGGTCTTCAAGCGATGAAAATGTGCTGATGATTGATAATAACGGTACATATTGTGCACTTACTCCCGGAACTGTAACTGTTACTGCGTCAATAGGAGATAAGACTGCAGAATGTACGATCGTAGTTTCAGCAGATGCGGCATTTACCTGGTATAGCCAGCATAGTATAAGTGCGAGCGACTGGAATGGCGAGGCTCTCTCGGGTATATACTTTACGTCGGGCGGTGTTAGAAAGCGTTTCATGATAGATAAATACGGAAGAGGCTCCGACTGGATGGATGCGGGCTGTTATGTCAGCTCTATTGCTATGGTCCTTAACAACATGGGAGCAAAGCTTACTAAGGGATACGATTTCAGAAGCGGACAAACGGATAATCTTCCGGCTGATCCCTATACCGTTGCTCTTGCAAATTCGGGCAATTACGGTGCTACGACAACGAAAGCGGTGCTTTACGGAAATCCGATTCTTGTATCAAGAAGCAATATTGATGCTCGTTTTGACGTTGACGGCAAGGATGTTACGTCAACTATGACTTATAATGCAAGTAAAAAAGCTATAAAAGAGGCTTTGGACGCGCACCCTGAAGGTATTGTTGTTTATTTCTCAATGCCGAGAAAGAACCGTACTCACTATATCGTGTTTACAAAGTGTGTAAACCCCGAGGCAAAGAATCCCAACGACTATAGATTTGAGGTTTGTGATTCTGCTTCATCAACGGCGGCTCGAGGAGATCACGTTCTCTTTGAAGAGTGTATTTCGTACACGAGCGAGGGATACCGTATGTCGAATGCGGTTAGCATAATCACATGGGACGTTGTTGATTGACGATATAAAAAAATAAAAAGACTGTTACATTTATCGGTGTAACAGTCTTTCTTTGTTCTAAAATTATTATTTGCAAATTTCTTTTATGAAGTTTTTTACAAGTGTAACATATCTGTCGGGGGCGACAACGAAGCTCAGGACGTGACCTGCATCCGGGAATGTCTCAAATGTGATTTTTGATGAGCAGGATGCGGCGATTCTTTCGCTCATTTCACAAGGGACGAATTTATCTGCCTCTCCGTGAATCAATAATATAGGAGTTTTTGAGTGAGCCACAGCATCTATTGCATTGCTTTCGGTAAGGTTGAAGCCTCCGAATATACGTGCACCAAGCAGGGCGAAGGGGTAGGATAATTTGGGAGGCAGCCCGATATCTCCGCATACCTTCAATATGATCTCTTTCGGTGAAGAATAAGGACTGTCTGCAATAATTCCAACAACATTTGGAGGTAGATCCTCGCCTGCCGCCATAAGAACGGTACTTGCCCCCATCGACACTCCCGAGAGAATTATCTGAACGTCCTTTCCAAATCGGTCAACTGCATATTTTGCCCAATCTATGCAGTCGAGACGTTCTTTTATTCCGAAGCTGATCGTATGTCCGCCACTTTCGCCATGAGCACGTTGATCTATGACGAGAGTGTTGTGACCAAGGTCTCTTGCGAGCTTGTTACCTCCGCAAAAATCATACGTGGCAGATCCTCTGTATCCGTGGCATTGAATGTGTAGAGGGGCACTGTCTGCGACGTGATAATATCTTGCCACAAGACGTGTGCCGTCGCATGCTTCTATGGTTACCCTTTCAAAAGGAATAGCTTCCATTTCGCGTATCAACATATCTGTCAGCTCTTTTGTAGCCTTATATTGTTCGCCATCCGGCAGGACTGATGCATCTTTTTTCTTTGTGCGTCTGTTATGATAGGCTTTAAGGTAAGCTAAGTACGATAAAAAAAGGACAAACGCAACAATTACCGCCAAAATTATAAAAATAATCATTTTTAACTCTTTTCATATATAGTCGTAATTATATTATTGCCAATGAAGTATATTTTAACACCTAAATCTATCAAAGTCAAGCCAACAATTTGTTTTTAGCGTTGTCGACAAAAAACAATAAAAGTATTGAATATAAAAACGTTATATGTTAAAATGAATAGTAGAAAACATTTTGAATTTGAGAGGTAAATATATGAGTATTTCAAAAGAGGACGTTATGAAAGTCAAAGGGCGTGGATTTTTACGCAATAGGGGAACAGACAATTTTTCCGGAAGAGTTGTTTCTTATGGAGGCGTTTATTCATCGGAGGACTTGCTAGCCATCTCTGAGTGTGCATCTCGTTACGGCTGCGGAAAAGTGTCCTTTACAAGTCGTCTCTCGGCTGAAATAATCGGAATTCCTTATGATAAGATAGAAGAAGCTGAAGCCTTTTTGGCAGAGCATAATTTGTATTTTGGGGGAACGGGTGCAAAGGTTCGTCCTATAGCTGCATGTAAAGGTACGACCTGCGTTTTTGGCAATATAGACACTCAAGCAATAGCAAAAACATTGCATGAGAGATTTTACATAGAGATGGGAACGGTAAAATTGCCACATAAATTTAAGATAGGCGTTGGAGGCTGTCCGAACAGCTGTATGAAGCCGAGCTTGAATGACGTAGGAATTGAGGGCAAGAAGATTTTTGAGTTCCAGGGGGATCTCTGCCGTTCATGTAAGGTTTGTGCGGTTATGGAAGGTTGTTCTATGAAGGCTGTAGTGCGTGGTGAGGACGGCAAAGCCTTGATCGATGCCGAAAAGTGCATAAACTGCGGAGTATGCGTTGGAAAATGTCCGTTTGGTGCGGTGCCGAAGGAGGCGGAGTCACGTGTGCTCGTATATGCGGGCGGAACTTGGGGCAAAACGCAGAGAATGGGAACACCGCTTTCAAGACTTGTGACAGTAGATGAAGTCCCCGAGATCATCGAAAAGATATTGCTTTGGTATAAAGAGAACGGTTATGCAAAGGAGCGTCTTGGAAAAGCTATTGACCGTATAGGAGTGGATGCTTTTGAGGCAAAGATATTCTCAGATGACCTTTTGAGAAGGCGTGCGGAGATAATAGAGGCTCCTATCAAGGAAAGATGATATAATGAAAAGGTGGATTTTCGTTTTATTATCAGCATTTTTGATAATAAGTCTGTTTTCGTGCGGTGCGAGAGAAAACGAAATTGATTCCTGCGTTGATACGGGGCGGACGGCAGTTCTTTTTTCTTCACTTGCCCAAATATGGGCAGAAGCCGGAGGGAAAATCGATATTACGGTTGGTGAGACTATCGAGAGAGGATTTGCACCGGAAGGTACGCTTCTTGTAGATAGCGGGGCAGGAAAAACTATAAACACAGAATTGCTTTTATCGTACAAGCCTGAGCTTGTTATATGTTCATCTGACGTTCCTGCACAGGTCGAGGTAGCAGGGATACTTGAAGATGCGGGAATAAAAACGCTTACGTTACGTGTCGAAACCTTTTCGGATTATCTCGCGGCACTAAAAGCTATGACAGAGATCACGGGTAACGTCGATGTGTATATTGAAAAAGGCGAGAAATTAAAAGAAGAGATAGAATCTTTGCTTATAAGCGAACGAGTGGAAGAGCTTAGGGGTACGCGAATACTTTTTATTCGTGCCGGTTCAAGTGCGTCTTCTGTTAAATCGAAAACAGAAAAAGATCATTTTGCGGCAGCGATGTTGAGAGATCTTGGTTGTGTGAACATCGGAAGTGAAAGTCCCTTGGAATCATTGGAATTGGGTATGGAATCTATACTTGCCGCAGATCCGGAATTCATTTTCTTTTCACTTATGGGAAATGAGGAAGCAGCGAGAGCGAACGTTGAAAATATTCTTTGCGACAAGGCTTGGTCTTCTCTTACTGCTGTAAAGGAAGGAAGAGTTGTTATTCTGCCAAAGGACCTTTTTCACTTCAAGCCGTGCTCTCGTTGGTATGAGGCATATGCCTATCTTGCGGATATTTTATGCGGAGGGTTTGGAAATTGAAAAACAAACGAGCTTCGATAATATATATAGTGCTCTTTGCCGTTTTTGCGGGGGTATCGGTCCTTTCCTTTTTTTGCGGAAGTGCGGATTTGACTTTCCCACAAATGCTTTCGGGAATTTTGGGACGAGAGGGTTATAAATTTGAGAGAATAATAATGTTGTCTATAAGATTGCCCAGACTTATAGCGGCCATTGTGGCAGGGGCGGGACTTTCGATCTCGGGCGTTATTTTGCAAAGTGTTATGGGAAACCCGCTTGCGAGTCCTAATACGATAGGAGTAAATGCAGGTGCGGGACTTGCCATAGTTATATGTCTTACCGCTTTTCCTGCTTTTTCGGCATTTTTGCCCTTCGCGGCATTTTTTGGAGCTTTTTTCACGGCACTTATCATTCTCTTTATATCACGTACCTTGGGGGCGGGAAAGACGACAGTGATTCTTGCCGGAATTGCCTGTACTTCACTTTTTGGAGCGGGAATATCCTTTCTTTCAATACTTGATACTGACGTTTTGAGTACGTACAGTGCTTTTTCGGTCGGTGGTTTTTCGGGCGTTGCTTTATCGGATATTGCGTTGCCCGCAATATTGGTTGCAGTTTGCTTTTTTATTTCTGTATTGCTATCCGGCAGGGTTGCGGCTCTTTCTCTTGGAGATGCGGTGGCGGCGTCTCTTGGAGTAAACGTTCGTTGTGTGCGTATGGTGTGTATTGTGATAGCAAGTATGAGTGCGGCGGCGGTCGTAAGCTTTTCGGGACTTCTTGGTTTTGTTGGGCTGATAGTTCCTCATATTGCGAGGAAGATAGTAGGGGAGAATATTCTTAAACAACTGACGGCGGCGCCTATTGTTGGTGGTATCATTGTTATTCTTTCTGACTTCTTGGGCAGATCTTTATTTTCTCCCTCCGAAATATCGGTTGGTATTATTATGTCCTTTATAGGAGCGCCGTTTTTCTTTTTCATTCTTTTTAGAAGGAGGAAAAAGACCGATGCTTGAATTTCAGAATATAACAGTCACTCTCGGAAACAAAAAAATTCTTGATAACGTTTCCTTTTCAATACAAAAGGGAAGAATATGCGTACTTCTCGGCAAAAACGGAAGCGGAAAATCAACCTTGATAAATACAGTAACAAATGCGGTTAAATATAAAGGCAATGTCAGGATATTCGATGAGTCTTTGCGTGATTTTTCGGCGAGAGGTCGTGCAAAGCTTGTTTCGGTGTTTCCACAGATACTGCCTGAGACGTCATTTACAGTAAAAGAACTTGTTTCGTTTGGACGAAATCCTTATGTGAGCAGTATGGGAATGTTATCCCTGTACGACCGCAGATCTGTCGCAGAAGCGATAGACAGAGTTGGAATTTCAGATCTTTCCGATAGAACTGTTTTGAATCTCTCTGGAGGAGAGCGTCAAAAAGCTTTTTTTGCGATGATGTTGGCTCAGGATACGCCTTTTATGATCCTTGATGAGCCCTCGACTTATCTTGACTCTGTATCGAAGCGTGAGCTTTACAGCTTGGTAAAGACTTGCACCGCCGAGTACGGTAAAACCGTACTTATAGTGTTGCATGATCTTTCGGATGTGCTCGAAATTGCCGATGATATAGCGGTTATAGATGCGGGAAAATTGACATTCTTCGGAGAGGTTAAAAAGGCTCTTGACGATCAAATAATTGAGAAAACATTTTCGGTGAGACGCTTTGATTGCTCTGAGAACGGTGGAAAACGCATATTTTTTGCCTGAAATGAATATTGATGAGCTCGGTGTCAAACCGAGCTCGCTTTTTTGTTGAGAAAAAGCTTTGCCTGTTTTTTCCGAGTGAAAATTGTGCATATAAAAACTCCCATTCGGTCAATACTTTTGACATACGGATAGGAGTGATGCTTTATATACTACGGTAAAGTGGAAATTTGCGGGGTAAACACCGCAAAACTGAAAACTCTGACAGCCGAGGAAACACAAGACCTACTATTAAAAACAAAAAACGGGGATATGAAAGCTCGTGAAATGCTTATATACGGAAATTTGCGGTTGGTTCTAAGCGTTATCCAACGTTTTACGGGGCGAAATGAATTACTTGATGATCTGTTTCAGGTTGGTTGCATAGGATTGACAAAATCTGTTGATAACTTTAATACTGAGCTTGGTGTACGCTTCAGCACGTATGCTGTTCCTATGATAATCGGGGAGATAAGAAGATATTTGCGTGACAATAACTCGATAAGAGTAAGCCGTTCGGTAAGAGACCTTGCGTACAGAGCACTGAGTGCAAGAGAGACTTTAATAAAAGAAAAGCAGGCGGAGCCGAATGTGGAAGAAATTGCACAAAAGATCGGTGAGAAGAAAGAGGCTGTGGCACATGCGATGGAAGCGATAATAGAGCCGATATCGTTATACGATCCTGTTTATTCCGAGGACGGAGATTCTATCTATGTTATGGATCAGATATGTGATCCGACCTCAAGCGATGAGATATGGCTTGAAAATATTGCCCTGCGAGATGCTATGAAAAAGTTGGACGAAAGAGAGCGTGCGATCATAAACCTTCGATTTTACAAGAACAAAACGCAGATGGAGATAGCGGAGGAGATAGGTATATCACAGGCACAGGTTTCGCGTCTTGAAAAAGGAGCACTTGAACAAATAAGAAAGCAGATCTGATTTTTTTGAAATCTAAAATACCGAGAAGATGAAATTATATTGCAAAATGCGAAAAAGACCGACGAAAAAAACGGTCTTTTTTGTTGCTTTATTCGAGTTTTTTCTATTGACAAATAACAGCAGAAATGGTATAATATCAAAAGAATATAAATTTGAAATTCGGTTGATGCAGATGATCGACGGGAGATTGAATTTACCATATATGTTGCAATGGGTGAACTATGCCCAAATGGTAAAATCCTGTCGCACCGGCAGGACTTTTTTCTTGAAAGGAGCAGTTATGGCAAAGATAGCGGATATGCAGAAAGCAAATATCTCTCACATTAAGAAAAGTGACCTTTCATCTGTTTTAGACGTTTTTTCTGTTGACGACAATACTATCCGTATTTTTGATTCTGAAAGTAATATTGTTTTTCCCGGTTTTTGCGACGTGCATGTGCATTTTCGTGAGCCGGGTTTTTCTTATAAAGAGACGATAGCGAGCGGCAGTGCTTCGGCGGCAAGAGGTGGGTACACGGCAGTGTGTACTATGCCGAACCTGAATCCCGTTCCCGACAGCAAAGAAAACTTAAAGGTGCAGACTGATATTATAGAGCGCGATTCTCTTATAAACGTTTATCCTTACGCTTCGATAACCGTAGGGCAGAGAGGTGAGGAGCTGTCTCCGTTTGCTGAATTGACAGATGCGATAGCCTTCTCGGATGACGGCAGAGGAGTGCAAAACGAGGATATGATGAGAGAAGCGATGGCGAGAGCAAAGGCTCAGGGCAAGATGATAGTCGCTCATTGTGAGGTCAATTCGCTTCTTTTCGGAGGGTACATACACGCGGGAGAATACGCAAAAAAATATGGGCATAAAGGGATTTGCTCCGAGAGCGAATATTCGCAGATAGAGAGAGATCTGAAATTGGCAAAGGAGACGGGGTGCTCATACCACGTTTGCCATATCTCAACAAAAGAGAGCGTTGACCTTATAAGACGTGCCAAAGCGGAAGGGGTTGACGTTACGTGCGAAACGGCTCCGCATTACCTTGTTTTTGATGAGAATAATTTAAGAGAAGAAGGGCGATTCAAGATGAATCCGCCACTCAGAGAAAAGGCTGACAGGGAAGCACTTATAGAGGGTGTTATCGATGGCACGATAGATATGATAGCGACAGACCACGCACCGCACTCGGCAGAGGAAAAATCAAAGGGACTTGCAGGAAGTGCGTTTGGGATCGTCGGGCTTGAAACGGCATTTCCTGTTATCTATACATACCTTGTCAAAGAGGGGATAATCTCTCTTGACGACGTTATACGGCTTATGTCGGTAAATCCTAGAAAACGGTTCGGGATAGATATAGAAAACGATTTTTCGATATGGAATCTTGACAGTAAGTTTACCGTTGATCCGTCAGAATTTTTATCGAAAGGTCGGGCAACGCCTTTTGAGGGACTCGAGCTTTACGGACAGAATCTGTTGACGGTCTGCGATGGAAAAATAGTTTATAAAAAAGTTTAATATATATCGGAGGAAAGAAAAATGGCAAAGAGAACAGACATAAAGAAAATACTTATAATCGGCTCGGGTCCGATCGTTATCGGACAGGCGGCAGAGGTTGA
>JAFYLR010000063.1 GCA_017550115.1 Clostridia bacterium
ACCATTCTTTATGTTGATTTTTGAATTGATTTATTTTAACAGGGTGGATATTATGTCAGTATGACCGAAATAAACGGTTCGATAATTGACTTTGATAGTATATCCTCTGTAATAAAGATAATCATCTTTAGCTAATTCCCATGATAATTCGAATTCCAAATCTTCTGCAGTGGATACATCATCGCAGTAAGCAATCAAGAACATATCTTCAGAATTTTCATGGAAGGCTATCAATATTTTGTTTACTCCGTTTGCATTTATATCAAGTTCATTCAATAGATCTTCGATTTTTGTTTCACTATCTATATATCTTATGGAATAGCCTTCGTTTTTTAATAGACTTTTTGCTTCTTTAAAGGCTTCTGGCATGCTGGCGTTTCTCGCACAGGATTTCACCCCGATAACAATAGCCAAGCCTAACAAAAAACATAAAGCATAGCTTAAAATTTTATACAAGTTGGCTTTGGTAAATACACTTTCTGGGGTTGATACGTTGTTGTTCATAATTTTTCCTCCATTGAAAATTGAAATAAGTAAAAAAGTGCGGCTACCGAAGCAACCGCACTAAAAATGCAAACTCCGATAGTCGCCAAACCAACTGAGAAGCAAGAACTATTCCTAATTATGCCACGTCAGTAGGAATTTGCATTTTTAACAAATTCATTATTGACGCAACAACAAGAGGATATAACCATCCCATAAGGATAAAAATAGCCCTTGCTGAAATATTCAGTTGGTTTGGCATATTTATTATAGCATTACTTTGAAAAAAACACAATAGAAAATCAAAAAATTCTAATAAAAATTAATCAAAATATTTGAAGAAACAAAACAAGATGTATGGCATTCTGATAAAATGAGAGATTTGAATCAGTCCCTGCCCACTCGAAAATATAGTCGCATCTGAGAGTTCAGCGAAGCTGACTCCCGATGCTTCTTATTTTCTCCCTTCTCGTCCTCGCTTCATCCGCCACCGGCGGCGCTCAAGTTCAAATCTCAAGCGCAAAAAAACAAAGGATATCCCAACAGGGATATCCTTTGTTTTTGGCGGAGAAGGAGAGATTTGAACTCTCGCGCCGGTTAACCCGACCTACACCCTTAGCAGGGGCGCCTCTTCGGCCTCTTGAGTACTTCTCCAATCGGTACGAACGCCGTTTATAAAATTCGTACCTCATTATTATACCCATAACAAGTAGTTTTGTCAAGGGATTTTTTAATAATTTTATATATAATCCGTTTTTTTAGCTTGGTTTTTATTCTTCTTTATCTATTGTAGGCTCGTATTCTCGGGGTCTGAGCGATTCTATTGTTTGTGTGAGCTTTTCGTCGGGTGAGAAGCGTACGCATATCTTACCCTCACGCAAATGTGCATACAGATAGTGTGCTTTGCCCGGTAAGAAATCTTGGCAGTAATCAAACCTCAATATGTCTTTTCCCGATTTTCCGGAATATTTCGAGGGCGTTTTCCCGTTATCGCTATATATAAAATCGGTAATCTCGTCCATATTGATTCTGCAAACCGCTTTCGACCGTTTACCGCTGATCTCGTTTACAACGAAGTCATAATCATTCTCGCCTGCCTTTTGTATGGAATATACGTAACTGCGGACGATATATCTCGTTGTCACAAATATAGCAATGGCAAGAACGGCAATACCAAGTATCTGAAAAATAGATGAATAGGGCAGAAATGCCGACACATAAACAAGTCCGAACCCCACCAAAAAGCCTATCATTGACACAAGAGAACACTTTTTTATATCTCTTGGAGGTCTGTAAGAATAGCTATACATAAAAACATCACCCATAATAATTATACAATGTTTTCTTTATTTTTGTCAACCGCCTTTGATTATAATTAAAAATTAATTTTAAGAATATAAAAATGTAAAAATTCAAAAAATACACTTGTGCTTTTCTTTGCGATGTGTTACAATTAAGCTATCAGAAAATTTGAAAGAACGAGGATGTGTAATGACAGCGGAACAAGTAACGCTTACGATGGACGAGCAAAAGAATATTGCACTTATTGCTCACGATAATAAAAAACAGGAATTGATAGATTGGTGTCTGAAAAACAAGACGATCCTTGAGCATCACTTTCTCTGCGGAACGGGAACAACGGCTAAAATGGTTGCCGAGCGTACAGGACTTCCCATAAGAGGATTTAACAGCGGCCCGCTTGGCGGAGATCAGCAGATCGGTGCAAGAATAGTTGATGGTAAAATCGACGTTGTGATATTTTTCTCTGATCCGCTGACAGCTCAACCTCACGACCCCGACGTTAAAGCACTTTTGCGTATTGCACAGGTTTACGATATTCCGATCGCAAACAATCGTGCAACGGCGGATTTTATACTCGCAAGTCCCTTCATGTCAGGAACTTACACGCATGAATTGCCTGATTTTCACAGTGCGGTAAAGGAAAGGGCCAAAAATTTACCTAAGGGCCAAGAAAATTGATAATTTTAATAAAAAACGTCTGTCATATGATTATATGACAGACGTTTTTTTGATTAAATTTCGGGAACGATATAGTTTTTCTGCAGAAGCTTTTGATATATCATATCAAGCTTTTCTTTTGAGTCAGCCTTTACGGTGTGGTAATGGTAACCCGAGGTTATGTGCATAAGCTCGGTTGATTTTCCTGTTTTGATTCCCTCCATAAACTGCTCTATACTACGTCGGGAGAAAATATTCAGCTTTGCTTCTATCTTGCCGTAAACCTTATGCCAAACAAAAACATCGACGACCGTACCGCCAAGGTCAACGATACAGGAAAGCTCATCTTCTGTTTGCTCGCTTGTATGACGGACCTTGAAAACTCTTTCTATAAGAGGAGAACTTTTTATAATATATCCTTCGTGAGTTGAGATTATATCATATCCTGCAGCACGTAAAACAGCAATATCCTGAACGATAATTTGTCTTGAAGCAGAGAATTTTTTTGAAAGCTCCGCACCTGAGACCGGCTCTTTTTCAGAGCTTAGATATGCAATTATCGCATTTCTTCGTTGATCTGCTTTTTTCATAGCCGTCACTCCTTATACGGCGTGCAGATTTTTAAGTGAGAGGTCAAGTATGGGGGCAGAATGGGTAAGAGCACCGCTTGAAATATAATCAACACCAATGTCGATCAGACGCGCGATATTTTCCTTTGTAACGTTGCCGCTACATTCGGTCTCAGCTTTACCGCAAGTAAGCTTGACGGCCTCTCTCATATCTTCAACGCTCATGTTATCGAGCATGATAATATCAGCTCCCGCTTCGAGCGCTTCTTTTAGCATATCGAGATTTTCTACCTCAATTTCAATTTTTCTGACAAAGGGGGCGTATTCTTTAGCCATCTTGATAGCCTTTGAAACGCTTCCTGCAGCACCTATATGATTGTCTTTGAGAAGTATGCCGTCACTTAGATTATATCTGTGGTTGCAACCGCCGCCTACCTTAACTGCGTATTTTTCAAAAACTCTCATGTTGGGTGTAGTTTTTCTCGTGTCGAGCAGTTTTGTTTTACTGCCTTCAAGCAGAGTGACTATTGAACGGGTGTAGGTTGCGATACCACTCATTCTTTGAAGATAGTTGAGTGCGGTTCTCTCGCCCGAAAGTAGTACCCTTATATCTCCTCTGACAAGACCGATCTTTTCACCGTTTTTTACCGTGTCACCGTCTTTGTGATAAAAAATGCACTCGGTATTTCCGTCAAGAAGTTCAAAAACACGTTTGAATACGTCGAGTCCCGCAATAACACCGTCCTGTTTACATATAAGCTCAACCTCTCCTTTTTTATACTCGCGCATAACAGAATTTGTTGAGATATCCTCGCTTGTTATATCTTCTTTGAGAGCATTCAATATAAGCTCATCGGCACAAAGCTTCATCGTTATATCATTCATGGCTGTTTTTCTCCTTTTCTATTGCATCAAGAACTGTTTTTTTGTATTTTTCTTTGTAATTTTCGTATTGCTTGGGATCTATATTTATTGATTCACTGCACGATACTGCCGAATAGTTTTCTGTTATATCTTGAGCCGCTCTCCTTGCAAAAACGAGACTTTCAAGAAGGGAATTGCTTGCCAATCGGTTTTTTCCGTGAACACCGTTGCAAGAGGTCTCGCCAACGGCATATAGTCGCTCCATTGAAGTTTTGCTGTATTCGTCAACATCAATACCGCCCATAAAATAATGCTGTGCGGGAACGACGGGGATCGGATCTTTCGTTATATCATATCCTTCTTCAAGGCAACGCTCATAAATATTCGGAAAATGACTCTTTATTTCTTCCTCGTCGATCGGGGCAAGGGATAGTCTTACGTACGGAAGACCGTCTGCTTTCATCTGCTCATATATCGCATTTGCTACGACGTCGCGAGGCAGAAGCTCGTCAACAAATCTTTCCCCCGCACGATTCAATAATATAGCACCTTCTCCTCTGACAGATTCGGATATTAGAAATTCTCTGCCATCTTTTTCTGTATATAGAGTTGTGGGGTGGATCTGATAATAGTCGATATTTTTGAGTTTTATATTGTGAAAAAGAGAGATCGCAAGTGCATCGCCTGTAAGATGCGGATAATTTGTGGAATGTTCAAAAAGTCCTCCGATTCCACCGCAGGCAAACACAGTGAAATCAGCATATATAGCTGAATAAGCCTCGTTCCTATCGTGACCTATTATTCCTTGACATTCACCGTTTTTCTCGATAATATCCACCATAGTGAAATATTCAATAATAGTGACGTTATCAAGCTCTCTTACTCTTTGTAAAAGCTTTGAGGTGATCTCTTTACCTGTTTGGTCCTCATGGAACAGGATTCGAGGAGCAGAGTGTGCTCCCTCTTTGGTATAAACGAATTCTCCGTTCCGCCTCTCAAATTCAACGCCGTATCCAACGAGATCATCTATGACACTCTGCGAGGAACGGAGCATAATATCGATCGACTGTTTGTTATTTTCATAGTGTCCGGCTCTCATCGTGTCCTCGAAGAATGAATCGTAATCTTCTTCTCCTCGCATGACGCAAATTCCGCCCTGTGCAAGAAATGAATCGTTCTGTTCGGCACAGTCCTTTGTCACTATAACTATTTTTTTATCCCTCGGAAGATTGAGTGCACAGAAAAGACCGCCAACACCGCTTCCGACTATAACAATATCTGTATTCATATGTACTTTCATTATTTAGCTATTTCAAGCATTCTGTCAAGAGGACGAAGGGCCGATAAACGCTTGTCGTCGCTTACCATAACCTCATTTTCTTCGCTTTCAAGAACGTGCAATACCTTATCGAGCGTATTAAGCTTCATGTCTGCACAACAGAAGTTCTCGGCAACGAAATGAAATTTTTTATTGGGATTATTAACGTTAAGAGGATAAGCAACGCCGTCCTCTGTGCATATGATAAACTCGTCGTTTTGGGTTTCCTTTGCAAAATCAAGTATCTCAGCGGTGCTTCCTATAAAATCAGAGAGGGAAAGGACGTCTTCTCTGCATTCGGGATGGGTAAGAACAAGAGCATTTGGGTGTTTTTCTTTCGCCTTTTTTACTTGATCAGCCGTAACTGAAGCGTGAATAGGGCAGTACCCACTGTTGAGGATAATATTTTTATCAGGTACTTGTTCCGCAACGTATCTGCCGAGGTTCTCGTCAGGGATAAAGAAAATGTTCTTGTTCGGCAGTGCCTTGACTATTTTTACGGCATTGGATGAGGTCACGCAAACGTCACTATGTGCTTTTAACTCTGCTGTTGAGTTTATATAGCAAACGACGGCAAGATCATCGTATTCTTTGCGTAACTCCTCTATTTTTTGAATATCAGCCATATGAGCCATCGGACAATCGGCACTCATATCGGGCATAAGAACCTTCTTTGACGGATTAAGTATTTTTACACTTTCGCCCATAAATGCAACTCCGCAGAAAACGACGATGTCAGTATTGGTGCTTTTCGCTGTTTTTGCAAGGTAATAAGAATCGCCCACATAGTCGGCAATCTCCTGTACTTCACTCGGAGCGTAATAATGAGCCAGAATTATTGCGTTTTTTTCTTCTTTTAGTCGGTTAATTTTGTCTGTAATGCTTTTTTTCATAGTTTTGTTCGCTTTTCTTTGAAATGTACTTTAATATAACTTCGTTAGTATATCATATTTCTTTACATCTGTCAAGTTATCTGTCAAGTTTTTCGGCATATTATTTAATAAAAACATATACCGTGCAAAGCTCCGTAAGGGAACGTCGCACGGTATATCAGGATATCTATTCGATTTTGGAATTAAGGCATCGAGTCACATTCCTTCAAGAAATCTGTCGATCACCAACTGTCTGAATTCAGGCGAGAGCGATGCGAAATACGCCGTGAAGCCCGTAACTCTTACTACAAGGTCCGGGTAAAGATCTGGATTGTCTGCCGCTGCCAACAATTTTTCACTATCGAGCACGTTTATATTGATAAGCGTTCCGCCGCGTTCAAAATGCCCTTTTACGAGGGACATAACCGCCTCAATTCCACCCTCTGAAGCACTGATCTTTGGGTCGAATTCTATCTGAAGCGGGGCGGTATTGCCATAACCAAGTTGAACTGCAGCTATTCCGTTAGACTGTGCAGTTACAGCACCGTCTTGTCTAAAATGCGGATTAGGATTAGCTCCGTGCGATATAGGTTCGCCGGCTTTTCTTCCGTTTGGCGTTGCACCTACGGCTTTGCCGTATTCTATAGTACGCGCCCAAGAGAACCATCCCGGAACAAGAACTCTGCCATATGGCATTTCCTGTACTCTCACAGCATCGGCAAAACTTTCTGTGAGCCACTTTGCATGATTGTCCGCACAACCCTCACCGCTGCAATATTTTGCACAGGAGGATAGGATAAGGCGTATTCTCTCATCGGCAAAATCGTTGTCAAGAGCGTCAAATAGTTCATCCCAGCTAAGTAATTTTTGCTTTTCAACTCGTTCTTCGATCGCGGCAAACGAATCTGCAACAACCGCAAGACCAGCTCCGTCAACGCCTACCGTATATAGCTCAGCACATCTTGAAGCGTCCTCGCCTTTCTCTAAAGAACCTCGGAACATCAAATTCATAATAAGCTCGGGAGTGACATCGGCAATGTGGTCAAGATGAAGATTTATACCTGCCGCAGTTACTTCTACCGCTTTCTTTAGATGCTTTTGATAAATCTCTTTGAGACGGGCTAGACTTCTTTCTTTTTTAGTTTTCAACTCTGCAAGAGCAACTTCCATAACCTTTGCGATGTTGATCTTTACCGTATCGTTCATAGGAAATTCACGCCCCGGAACGCACATCCAGTTACAGCCGACCGCAATTCTTTCTCTTGCTATCTCCTTTGAAACTCCGTTTTTCATATATCCGTCAAGAAGAGCTGCATCACCGCAGAAACGAGGCCAGCCGTTCTTGTTCTTAAAGAGATATTTTACCGCTTCCTTAAAGAATTCCTGATCACAGTTTTTATGATAGCGTACAGTTAGATTACATGAAATATTTATCATATCTGCCGCCTCAAGAACAAGATAAGAAAGGTGATTTGTGATATCTTTGTCTTGTGCATCAACACCTGACAGCTGATAATAATGAGGGTCTATGAGAAGCAGGTTGGCGATGAGAAATTTAGCCGTTTCATCGTCAAGAACACCGTTTTTTACATCGTTTTCATAATAGGGAAGTAAAACAGTATCCAGCTGGAAGCCTGCTCCGTCTCTTGTATAAATTCTTGAAAAGCAATTGAAAAACGATACCCATTGACAAGCTTCATGGAAGTTTTTTGGAGCGTCTGTACGTACGTTTTTGCAACATTTAAGCATTTTTCCAAGGCTATCGGCAATCTCCGGACGTTTTTCTTTTGAGAGAAGTTCATCGATTTTTGCGATATGCCTGTCGATAAAGCGTATCATTGCACGAACGCACTTTTCCTCAGCGTCATAAAACTCGTCTTTGCCTTTGTTTATGGTACGGTATTTTTCAATCTTATCAAGAAAGCCTCCGAAGCCAAGCTCAAGTCCTATACTGTAGTCGCAGGCGAAATGTGCGTCGCCGTCAATACCCGTCTGGATATTATAAAGCTTCTGAAGCGGTTTTAGGTCATCATATGGGAAGCGTTTTTCGTCCCAACGCTTGCTCCATTGAGCCGTCACGTCTCCTGCGACGAAATTGCGAAGCTTCTCGTTTTTCTTCATCCAATCTGGCATATAGTGAATATCGCCTCGATAGTTGACGAGCATATCACGCCATCTTCCGCAAAGCATTTCCATAGGGTCAACGTAGGCTTCGTGTGCATCGAGAACGCGACAGAAATTTTCTGCCATTGCCGCAGCTCCGTAAAAACTGCCGTTTTCGCTGTTGTAATAAGGCAGAACTTCATATCCCTCACTAAGAGGCACCGTTCCGAAATCGTCAAGGTCGGTAAAACCGTTTTGCGTGCGTTTTTCAAGAGTGTGTCTTATTTTTGTTTCTCGCATACTCGCTATGCGATCAGCGTATGAAAGCATAATTGTTCAGCTCCTCCATAAGAGACTTAGTAGGAATTTCAAATTTACGCACAGAAATTCCAAGTGCTTTTTGCTTCACCGTTCCCAATGGGTGATAGGGAAGCAGTTCATATTTATAAACGTTTGGTACTTTTTTTAAGAAATCCGATATTTCTGATATTGTTTCTGCGTCTGCATTGACGCCGATGACAACAGGGGTGCGTGCAAGCATGGGTATCCCAAGCTCTGAACACTTCAGAATGTTATCTTTTACGATTTTTGCATCGATACCCGTATATTTTCTGTGTCTCTCATCATCGGGAAGCTTCAGATCAAACATGATAAGATCGAATGAGGAAAGGACTTCACTGTCATATAATGCGAGAGAGGTTTCGATTGCGGTGTGTATTCCATGCTCTTTTGCGGCTTTTGCAAGAGACAAAGTAAATTCCCCCTGCATAAGCGGCTCTCCTCCGGATATCGTAAGCCCTCCATCCTCGGCGTAATAAGACTTATCAAGCAAAACCATTTTCATTACTTCGTCGGTAGTCATTTCTTTGCCGCAGATAATCTTTGCACCGCTGAAACATCCCTCTTCGCATTTTCCGCAGCCTATGCACTTTTCAGAATAGAAAAGCGTTTGAGGTTCTTTTTTTATGCACTCGGGATTGTGGCACCATTCACATCTGAGGGGACACCCCTTGAGAAAAACAACTGTCCTTATTCCCGGTCCGTCATGCAAGGACGAACGCTCTATATCAGCAACTATTCCTTTTGTCACGGCTCTATCTCGGCATGCTTTTCACTTGAGAGTCTTGCAGCTTCTATCATTTCGATAACGTCAAGGTTAAAAGCAGGTGTCAACGTCTCGAAAATCGGTGTTCCGCGGAGCTTGCATGAAGCTATATGAGATGGCATATTTTTCATGCAGTAAGGGTGCTCGTATTCGGGCATATCAACCTTCTCGCCCGAAAGATTACACGCATTTGCACTTTGCCCCTCATCAGCTCCGCCGGCACAATAAACGGCACCGTCTTGGCAAAGCATCTGAGGGCCTGACGGAACGAGAAGACGAGGTAAAGTCCAGCTACCCTCTGCCGTTGCCATAGCGTTCTCGTAACGGAAAAAGGCTACTGTGTTATCCTCGGTATTAGCATAAGGAGTTCCGAGATTTTGTCCGAGAGCCGATATTCCCAGAGGTTTTTTGCCGAAAAGCCATCTTGAGAAATAACAGCCGTAGCAGAGAATGTCAAGAAAAGCACCGCCGCCGCATTCGCCCTTGTACCACCATATGCGTCCGCGTTCTTCATCGCTCATTTCTTCTGCCTTTGCCGAAACGCCTCTGTGCTTTGCTCCCTTGCCGAGCGGTCCCGTATGACCGTTTATGTATCGCAAACGCAAACTCTCTCCGCAAATTTTTTCATCGAGAGCTTTTTTGAATTCGCCAAGATAGGGACGCCATGCAACAGGCCAATTTATATAAAGCTCAACGCCGTATTTTTCGGGAAGCTCACAAATCTTTTTTGCTCCCGCAACGTCCGCAGCCATCGGCTTTTCAACTATTACCGAAACGCCTCGCTTTGCGCATTCTTCGGCTACCGCAGGTTTGAAAGCGTTTTCGCAAAGAATATAAGCATAGTCCGGCTTCAGAGTATCTAACATTTCTGTATAACTCTCATAGATGGGGGCCCCCGAAACCTCGGCAACGTTTTTTTTGTTCCAAGCTCTAGTATATCTCTTTTCGGTCAGCTCCGGAGAGAGCGGAGGTACGTCTGCAATACCGACAAGCTCGGTATCGGGTTCGTCACTTATGTATAGTGCCACCTCGTTTACGTGCATATGTGCAAAACCTATAATAACACTTCTGATCATAATTTTTACCTCATTCGATTTCGCTGAAGTTTATCTCTCTGCCCGCTTTTGCACTGCGGTAGAACAGGTCTATTATAGCACATACGGTAAGAGTTTCTTCAGGCTTTACTATAAGGGAAGCCTTTCCCGCATAAAAGTCGGCAATATTGTCAATTAGTTGAAAATGTCCCGGGAATGCTTCACTCGGATAGGGATTTTCATATGCCGACGATATATCTCTGCGAACATTTTCCGAGGCGGTAAAGGTATCAAGCTCGGGTAAGCGTAAAGATGCAGCGTCTCCCACAAGTGAAATACTCGTCTCATCGGGAAGATTGACTGCCCAAGCCGTCTTAAAATTTATTCTTTTGTCACCCTCGAACAGAATACTTCCCGCAGCAAAATCTTCAACGTCAAACTCGTCCTCGGAATAAACTCTTTCCGAGAAGGTTTCGCCTGTCAAAGCTCCGCTTGCCGCAAGAGATGCGGAAGGAGTTCCGCCGTGAGCTATTTTTGCATTAGTTGTACCCGAGACGCTCACAACCCTTGAGGGCCCCATAAGCCATACAAGTGCATCAAGCATATGAACGCCTATGTCAACGAATGCACCGCCCCCGTTGATCTTTTCGATATGGAATGCACCCCATGTGGGAATACCGCGGCGGCGAAGTCTTGCAAATTCTCCGTAATATATCTCCCCGAGTTCACCTTTCTCGATGATGGCTTTTGCCGCCAGACGATCAGGCGTAAAACGCATACTTTGACATGCACAAAGAATTCTGCCCTTCGATTCAGCCAAAGCGTAAAGTTCTTTTGCTTCTTTGTATGAGACCGAAAGAGGTTTTTCGCAGAGCACGTCTGCACCGTTGTCAATCGCAAGTCGGATATATTCTCCATGAAACATATTGGGAACGCAAATTGAAACGAGATCGGGAGAAAGAGCTTTGAGCATCTTTTCCGCATCCGAAAAATAATTTGCTATTCCATGTCTTTGAGCAGTCTCTTTTGCGCTCTTTTCGTTGACATCACAAACTCCGACGATTTCGAAATCATCGGGTCTGTGACGGTAAGCGGGTATATGAGCGGCGTTTGCTATCATACCGCATCCGATTATTGCAACTTTTTTCATTCGTAGATCCTATCCTTATAATCAAGTCTTTCCCAATCGCTTGGAGCCTCTCCGATATAGGGGATTTTAAGGGTTTTACCGCCCTGCATTGCAGAGTCGTGTGCTATTATGCCGGGAATCGTATATTTTGCGGCGTCCCAAACGTGATTGGGAGGCAGTTTGCCGGAAATGACGGCACGTACAAAGTCGTCAACCAAAAATACGTGAGAACCGTTATGCTCAACTCCGTCAAATTTTCTCCATTCTACTGGTAAGCGTGATATATCGTGTATGGGCGAGTAGCCAACGTGCATTTTGTAGTCGATGGGATCGTGTACCATATCTATTTCGTTTTTATGCTCTGTGTAACGTCTTGAATTTATTTCACTGCTGACATAATCGACCTTAGATTCCTGACCGTAAACAGCACCGGTTGTAAACGTATGATGCATACCGTTGCACATATAATTTGCACGTGTACCGATAAGTGAGGAGATGAAAGAGGAGGGTTTATTTGTTCCGCAACGACGGAATTCATTGATTCTTGCAATACCGCCCTTAGACATCTTCAAAAATGCACTCTCGTTTGAGAAGGGGTTATCCCAGTGGTTGACTCCCTTTCCATAGAATCCGTCTCCGACAGTATCCTCGTAGCCTACACAAGTAACTTCAACCGGATAATCGTCGATGGCGGAGAACAGCATAGCCATTGAGTGTGTCGAATAGTACATAGGGGGAACGCCGGCTATCTTTTTCCAGTCATTACCGCCGGATCCTTTGAAAGAGTAAAGAAATTCGCTTATGTCGTGGTAATACTGAGACTCACCATAAACGAAGTTCCCGAAAGCTCCGGTCTTGAACTTCTCTCTGCACCAAATAGCACAAGGGAAGTAATAGCAAGTTTCACCAACCATATATGTAAGACGGGTTTTGTTAACAAGCTCGATTATCTTGAAAGCTTCATCTACATCACAGCAAAGCGGTACACAGGAATATACGTGCTTACCCGCTTCAAGTGCTTTGATGACCATAGGACCGTGCTGATGACGTTGTGTAAAGATCGCAACGCTGTTAACGTCGTCAGCGAGCTCCAACATCTGCTCAAAAGATTCGTAAATACGCTTAAGACCGAATCTTTGCTTAATCTCTTCACGTCTCTCGGGCATTATTTCTGCACCAACGACTTCATCGATATCGGGGTGCGAGAGGAACAAGTGCATGAATTTTGCGGAAAATTCACCAAAACCGACGATACCAATTTTTATTCCCATTTTGATATACCTCTTTTCTTAAATATTTAAGTTTTTTATATACTCGCCGATGTCGAAATCGGGCGATTTTTGTCTGTATTCGAATCCGATATATCCGTCATAGTCAGTTTTTGCTATTGCCTCAAAGACTTGACGGTAATCAACCTCTCCAAGATCGGGCTCACATCTCCAAGGAGAACCTGCAACGTGGAAATGACCGATAAGGTCGATGTTTTTTGTCAATGTGTCGATCAAGTTGCCTTCCATACGCTGGGTATGATAAAGGTCGAGCAGAACTTTTATATTTCTGCTTCCGACACCCCTTACAAGCTCAAACGCATCCTTTGAATAAGGCATGGTATATGTGGGGCGATCATATGTGTTAAGCGGTTCGAAAAGAAGGTTTATTTCTTCTTCCTCGGCTGCCTTTGCACCTGCATTCAGCACCCTGAACGAATTTTCTATTGCACGCTCGGGGCTTATGTCGGGATCGTTGTCTCCGGCAAGAACTATTGCATTTTTTACGCCGAGGGTACGCATAACCGGAGCACTTTCGTGGATAGCCTGAACAAACTCGTCGGCTCTTCCGTGTGTGAGAATTCCACGCATAAGTGCAGCTGAAAGATTGGGATCCTTTGAATCCAAGTTACAAAGAGCAACTCCGATGCCGAGTTTTTGTGTTTGCTCAGATATCTCAGCTACGTTTTTCTCCCGCCAACCCCAAAATTCGATCGCATCAGCACCTGCCTTTGCGGTCTCTTCTATTCTGTCGCTAAACGGAAGGGATGCAAACATCATATCAATGCAAATACTGTATTTCACTTTTTGATTTTTCCTTTCCTTAGATTTACAGTTTAATATTAACACTTTTTATACTCAAAAACCATTGACAATATGATTTATTTTTTGTACAATATAACACGAAACCTACTCTAAAGGAGGCAGAAATGGTACTCTACAGTTTCAGCGATCTTTGCTCAAAAGATTTTCAGCTTAAGTATTTTGCCGCAGCTCAAACCCAGAAGAATCCCTACCGACATTATGTATGCGTGAAAAGCATGGATAACTGTGACCGTTTCTTCTATATAAAAAAGGGAGAATTTCATATAAAACAAGAGGGATACGAGGAGCTTGTCGCAAAAGAGGGAGATATGTTGTATCTGCCGGGAGACTGCGTATATACATCGGAATGGAAAAGTGAAGAAATAGAGTACCTTTCCGTCCGTTTTCAGCTTGGAGATTCAAATGAGGATTTTTCGTTTTCGGATAAAATAAATATTCAGCTTCATGATAAAAACGGTACCGTGAGGGACATTTTAACAAGCATCGTATCGATCTGGACGGCTGACGAAGTCGGCTATAAAATAAAGGCGTATTCGCTTTTCTTTGAACTTTTACATTATGTTTCGACCAAAAGCTTCAAATCTGAAATTAAGCACACCCAGAGTGATATCTCAAAGGCGATACTTTATATCGAAAATAATTACATAGGTGAGTTTTCGGTTACCGATCTTGCGAAAATGTGCGGTATGTGTGAGAGTAAGTTGAGAAAGCATTTTCATGAGTATGCGGGAATGCCGCCTGTGAGTTACCGTAATTATTTAAGAGTAAAGAAAGCGGCGGAGCTTATTCAGAGCGGAGACTATAACGTGGGAGAAGCCGCAGAGCTTACAGGATTTTCGGACGCCGCTTATTTTAATCGTATTTTTAAGACCTTTATGGGTGAAAATCCGGGTGCTTATAAAAAGAAAACACAGAATTTTTCAAAAATTTAATAATACAGCGGAAGAGCAGCACCTATATAGGTGCTGCTCTTCCGATTTATTAAGTTTGGACATTTTCCACTTAATTCGAAATAAAATATTACTCTTCTATAGGAAGTATCAGCTTTGAATTTTGCAGATATACTTTATTGATAGCCTTGTCTGCTCCTGTCTGTAGATAATATGCTCCTTTTCTGTTTGTGTGACAAACGTAGGTGTTATTATCGGTCGAGGAAATGTCAATTCGCAGACTTTCTCCTTTTTTTAACAAAAAAGCATGTTCGTCAAAGCAGAAATTCAAAGTAGCAATTTCGTTTTCGGTGTATTCTCCCAATTGATAACAAAGCGAAGTTATATCATGCCGAAGAACGTAGTCCCCTTGAGGTTTTCTGATACTTATATTTATATAAAATGACGTATCGGGGCAACTTGAACTGACCGTTAAAACTGCCCTCATCTGCCCCCTTATGAATATATCCTGCTCCAAAGGAGTGGTGTATAAGCTTACGACGTCTGAACGGCCATCAAAATTCTTTTGAAAAGTTCCTTCTCCGCAGAAAGCGGGTGGATTTAGAGGATCATAGTCGAACGCGACTGTGTCCGTACCCAAAGGAAGAGATAAGTCTGTAGTTGACGGTGCGTAAAAATCGCTTTGCCATTTATCATCAAAGGTTCGATAATAAGTAACTATACCTTTCTCAAAAGGTATGGGAGTACCCTTCCTGATATTGTCAACCCAGTCGATTTGATAAGAGTTTCCAAATTGTTCTCTACGTTTTCCTGTGGGGAAAGAAAGAGAACGATCGGGATTAAAACCGTCTCCGTGATCGTATGGGGAGACGAGCATGGCACTTTTCTTTTTTGTTTGTTCGTTCATGTTGTTCCACATTCTGAACATACCGCCAACGTAAAAATCGTTATAACCGGTTGTGAGCAGAATTGGAATATCGGCATTATCGGTTGCATTTTTTGCATCGATACCACCGAATCGAGTATTCCAAAACTCGTGTGAAGGATTCTCCGCTTCGAGCATTTCCTCAAAATCTTCTGCTCTGTCGTTCAAAACACGCTCCGATAGATCCTTGAGAGGTAATTCCGAGAAAGAGTTTATATTATGGGTTTTGTTTAGACCGCATTTTTTCTTATACAACCCGAAATGCCAATTTGCGTGTCCTTTTCTCATTTGTCCGTTGCGATACCAAAGGCGGTATCTTTCGGTATCTTGAACCTCAAAAATTGCACCTTTTATATCGCTTTCAAATGGTGCGATGGTATAGTGAAGAGATGCGGTATAACTTGCACCGTATAGAAAGATCTCACCGTTATAAAAGGCTTGGCATCTGATCCATTGAAGAAGAGCCAAACCGTCTTCGCGCTCGTGAACATAGGGTATAAATGCACCAGTGCTTTTTCCCTGACCTCTGCAGTGTTGAAAAACGGCGGCGTAGCCCCGACTCAACCAGGAGTCAAATGAGTTTAAGCAGTTTTGTACGATGTCATCTTCGGATTGCTCTGCCTGATTTTGCACGTATGGCGATCTTAAAACGACAGTAGGAAAACTCCCGTCTTTTTCGGGCAGTAAAATTACGGTAAATAATTTGTTTCCCTCGATTTCTATGTATTCATAGTACGCATAATGATTCGCTTTATTTGACAAATTTTTTTCCATAGCCCAACCTCATTTTCAAAGTATATTATAAGAGTATCAATTTTTCAACATTGTTGTATTATGCTGTACTATTCCTTATATAAACGGTGTCCCGAATGTCGTTACCATTACCGCATATAGAATAGGAATGGAGATTACGCAGAGCGTGTGCGAGATTATTGCCATACTAGCACCTGTCTCAGGGTTTCCGCCATACGCCTCGGGAAATACTACGGTGTTGAGGCCAAGTGGCATCGCGGTTGCGAAAAATGTCAAGAATAGTATGTCATTGCTGATTTTTAAGCTAAACATTTCACTTGCAAGGGCTTTGAGACCGAACATGAATGATACGATAACTATGGGTAGTAACACAAGTCTAAAAGCTGATGCGATATAGACTTTTCCTTTTTTTAACATAGATATCAAATTGTATTTTGAGATAGTTATGCCTGCAAGAAGCATGGCAACCGGCCCCATACATACTTTGAGTGTATCAAGCGAATCGGTCAGGAATGTAGGGAGATAGTTGCCTAAACCGGTTAGTCCTATTGTCATACCAAGCAACATCGAAATGGTAGGCATATTGAGCAGACGTCGCCAGATACTATTTTTATTTTGAACGGAAGGCGTCAAAACGCTTATCCCCCAAGAATTGATCATCAATGAGAATGGCAGATAAAACAGCTTATAATAAGAAAGCCCGACTTCTCCGAATAGTGCCAAAACGATGGGGTCACCCATATATCCACCGTTTGAAAACGCCAAAGCATATGCGTATATGCCGCGTTCCGGAGAATTTTCTTTTACAAAAAGATGAGATAAACATATGGCTATAAAGATCGACAAGGCAACACCAAAGGCGGACATAACGATGTTGATAGAGTGTGTGCCAATGGATTCTATGGTGCAAAAGCGTACCATGGTCATAAAGTTGAGTGCCGGACAGAATATCCAGGTTTCCATTTTTGCTATAGTTTTTCCGGCATTGTCGGGTAGGATTTTACTTTTTCCGATGAAAAAACCTATTGCTATACAGATAAACAGCGTTAGCATTGGCATCAGAGTTGCTATAAAGGTTTTCATTATGTTTCCTCGTATAAATTGTATTTATATAGTCTTATCTCGAATAGTAGAAGTGGTGCCATATTTCCTCTAAATGTTTCTGCCGTAATTGTAAAAAACAGAAGGTCGCCGATAGGCGACCTTCTGTTTTGGCAGGGGAAGAAGTACTTAGTCTCGTGACGTGCTATCGGCACGTCATTCACTACTATCACCAGATAACGATACGCTTATCGGGTGCAATATACATTTTATCTGTTTCCTTTACGTCAAAGGCCTTGTACCATTCGGGGAAGTTTCTGGGGGGCATGTTTGCACGAAGGACGCAGGGACCGTGAACGTCAACTGAGAGGAGGAGCTGGAGAAACTCGGGCTTTGCCTTCTGGCACCATACTCTTGCCCAGTTCTTAAAGTATTCCTCGTAGGAAACTCCCTCGGTCTTCGACATAATGTCGAGAGTTACCGACATTCCGCCGTTATCCGCCATATTCTCGCTGACGATGAAGGCACCGTTGACCTTACCCTGAGGAAGCTCAATGCCGTCGAATTGCTCGATCATCTTTTGAACCTTTTCATCAAATCTCTTGAAGTCGTCCTCGGTCCACCAGTCGTTGATGTTACCGTTTTCATCGCACTTAGCACCGTTGCTGTCGAAGGCGTGGGAGATCTCGTGTCCGATAACGCCGCCGATGCCACCGAGGTTTTCGCTTCTTGTCTGCTTCAGGGAGTAGAAGGGAGCCTGAAGGATCGCCGCAGGGAAAGTGATATCGTTTACGAATGGATCGTAGCAAGCGTTGACCATGTGTCCCGGCATTGCCCAGTTTTCAGGCTGAGTGGGTTTGTCGAGCTTTGCTAACATATCAAGCGCTTTGATCTCGTGGAGAGCACCCATTATATCGAAGAGAGAATCCTCGGGATTAAATACTAGCTTATCATAGATAGCTCTAGGCTTATCGGGATAACCCATCTTAACTCCCATCTTGGAGAGCTTAAGTATAGCCTTTTGCTTGGAGTCGTCGCCAAGAATGTCGTTAGTCTTGATTCGCGTCTTGTATGTGTCGATGATCTGGTATACGATCTCGGTAATATCCTTCTTTGCTTCCTTGCCAAAATACTTTTCACCGTAGTAGATACCAACGGGATCGGAGTATTGATTCGAAGCAAGATTATACGCGAACTTTTCAATAGACTGCATTTTCGCAACGCCCATAATGGCACGTCTGTATGCTCCGCCAAGCTCACGAAGCTCCTCGGAGAGATAGGTGCAGTCGCTGAGCAGTCCGGTAACGTATGCCCAGTGCTTGTAAAGCTCAAGGTGCTCTGCGTTGAATACCTTTGCAAAATCGCCAAAGTATCTGGGCTCGCTGACAACTACGGTTTCGGGAACCTTGCCGAAGAGGTCACCCAGGATAGCCTTGAAATCAATGGTCGAGAGCATTTCTGCAACCTTATCCGTGTCGGTGGGATTGTACATTTCGATGTATTTTGACCACTCCTCTTGGGTCTTTACAAGTCCGCCCAGGAGCTCGTCGAATGCGAGAGCGTCGGCAACGTACTTTTGCTGATCATCTGCGGAGAGGTTGGTGTAAGCCATAACTGCGGTTGCGACGCCTGTCCAGATGCCGAGGATCTGCTCCTTCTGAGCAGCCATTTCCGGCTTGTAGTAGGATGCGTCGGGAAGAATTACACCTGCACCTTGAATATATACGAGGTGGCGCCGGGTGTTCTTCATATCGGTCTCAACAAAGGTGCTGAATGGGACGGGAACACCCTTCAGGGTGAGAGATTTATACGCACGGCTGAAATCCTCGACGGTCTTGATTTCGTCGAGAATGGCGAGATTTTTAAGTGCGGGAGAGATGCCGTCCTTGGCTTTTTTGTCAGCATTCTTTGCGATAGCATAAAGCTCGCATGCTCTCTTCAAGTAATCGTTGGGATAGTTCTTGCTTTCGAACATAGCTTCAAACTCGCCCATCATGATTTTTTCAACGCCGTCGGCAAGTTCCTGGAATCCGCCTGCGGTGGGCTTGTCATCAGGAATAACAAGCTTTTCTAATGTTTCTCCGTTGACGAAGTTGTAAAGGTCGTCCTGAATTCTAATGTTTTCCATAATATCTCCTTGTTTTGACTTTTGTGATCATAGTGTATCATCTTAAAGTCTATTTGTAAATGATTTTTTCTTAAGTGGTAGATTTACTTGTTATAAGGCAGACGTGACGATTTGCTCTGATCTCGCTCCGCCGGTAAAAATTATCATTTCTTGAGTTTATTATAGCACATTTTACAATATTTTTCAATACTTGCCGTCAAAACGGTGTGGTAAAGGTTAATTTTTGCTTAC
>JAFYLR010000064.1 GCA_017550115.1 Clostridia bacterium
ATCATCATATGCAGCGAGATTATACGGAATCTCACAAATAACGGTATATTTGATGTTGCCGCGATACAATTCCTTGGGCGGCGCATCGGTCGAGAATTTGTTAAAATATAGGAATACATCACACAATGCATCGTCGGAACTGTCTTTCTTGTCGGCATCGTAAGTTCGGTTATAGCCGAATTTCAATGCGCTAAACTCACTATTCAGAGCACTTATTTCAAACTTCTCGGAACAGAAGTTAGTGGCACCCATATTTGCGAGCTGAGAAATCAACATGGATTCCGTAATATCGGTCATATCGATACCTTTATCATATCCGCCGTTCGCTCTGAACAAGCTCATCGAATCGGTTGCAAAGATGTCCAAAACATAGGGCTTTTGTTTCGTGGTTTTAGCAATGTAAAACTCAAATTTACGATTACCTTTTTTGAGCATTATTTTAAGCTTTTTCAAAAATTTACCGAATTTTCTCAATGCATTCGGTGCTATCTTTGTTCCCATACGGTAAGTAAGAACCGACAGAGAAATTACGAGAGCAACAACTATAAAGCAAATGCCCATTTCAAACAATCCGATAGCCGTAGCCCCTGTCGAAAGCTTTATTATGGAATATATAAGCTCTGCCAATGCCGTTATAGAGCCACCGATGATAAGAGCTATCAGTATCGGTATGTAAAGCGCAACAAAAAGCACAAGAAAAACAAAGCTAATTGCAACTGTCGCTGCGGACACGATGCCAAGTGCAATCCAAACGGGACTTAAAATAACAGCCAATATCCAGAAGAAGACCGTATTTCCTATAGGTCTTGCAAAATAATCCTCTTCGTAATAATCATCTTCATTTTCTGAATATTCCTCGATAGGAAGGTCGATTACGTTAAATTCACGAGTTGCGTCAACCTCCGCCTCGTCATAGTAATCCTCGGTGGCGACCTCCTGTGTGAGTGAATCACCGAGTTCATTCAAAAACTCTTCATTTATATACTCTTCTTCAGCCTTTATTTGCTCAGAAACAGAAATTGCGGCAGGTACAGAAGTTTCTATCGTGGTTTCCTCGGGAAGCTCGGCTGTGTCTATGTCTTCCTCCTCAATTTCTTTCGGCTCTTGTGCATATGCGTCCTCTTTTGAGGCAGGCTTAGCTTTGATAAGCTCGTATATTTCCGCCGCAAAAGCCTCGGGACTTTCGTCATCAAGCTCGGGAGAATCGTCTCCTATTCCCAAATTAAGCAAATATTTATCTATATGTACGCGATGACTCAAAATATCATTTTTTTGAGCCCCGAGTGACGCCAGATGCTCACAAACTAAATCGAGAAATTTTTCTTTTCTCATTACAATCGAATTCCTTTCCCAAATAATAAAAGAAAAATATGTAAAAAGTCTTTATATCGGTACGATTTTGTGCTATAATATACGTAATATACTATATTGTAACAGAAAAAGGAGAAAAATTCAAGATGCGTGTAAGAAAAAAGAAGCATTCGAGCGAAAGAATTCTCGCTTGTTCCCGTTTTCTCATCGAAAATCCCCGTTCTCTTATGGACGATCCGAATGCGGCATTTGAAAAAAAACGTCCTTTACACCTTGAAATCGGGTGCGGTAAAGGCAGCTTTGCCGTCGGACTCTCTCAAAAAAGAGCTGATATAAATCTAATCGCCATGGAAAAAATAGCAGACGTTGCCGTAACGGCTCTTGAAAGAGCTGCAGCAAGTGAAAATGAGCGAAATGACAACCTCAAATTTATAATAGGTGACGCAAAATTTTTGACTGAGTATTTCCCGAAAAAATCTATTGACACTATTTACATAAACTTCTGCGATCCTTGGCCAAAAAAAGGTCACGCAAAACGTCGTCTCACTCACAGAGGATTCCTTGAAATATATCGTTCCCTTCTTTGCGAGGGCGGAATGCTTATCTTCAAGACCGACAATGAGCAGCTTTTTGATTTCAGTATGGAAGAATTTAAGGAATTCGGACTCCAGATCGTTTGGTCAACAAAGGATCTTCATTCTGAGCAGAACGAATATGCAAAAGAAAATATCATGACAGAGTATGAAAGAAACTTCAGCTCCAAGGGATTTTCTATCTGCTCTGCACACGTTAAATTCTAAAAAGGAGAAAGAATATGTTAAAGGACCTGGTTCTCAAAAACAGAAGCTACCGCAGTTTTTCTTCTGATGTGAAAATAACAAAAGAAGAAATTCTCGACATGATAGACCTTGCCAGAATAACCCCCTCAGCTATGAATCTTCAGCCTCTTAGATATAAAATTTGTGTATCCGAGAAAGAATGTGCAACTCTCCTTTCCCTTACCTCATGGGCAGGTCGTCTCCGCCCTCTCGCTCTTCCTCCAAAGGGACACGAACCGACTGCTTTTATAGTAATTTGCACGGATAAAAAGATAGTTTCAAAAAAAGAGAGTGCTTGGCGAGATATAGGAATATCTGCCCAGACTATTCTTTTAAGAGCTGCCGAAATGGGTCTTGGCGGTTGTATGCTCGGTGCATTCAGCTCCGAGCAAGTATCCGAAGCTCTTTCTATTGAAGATTCTTTCGATCCTGCTCTTATTATAGGACTTGGAAAACCCGATGAGGCGATTGAGCTTGAGGAGCTTGAAGGAAACGATACGTCTTATTATCGCACAGATGACGGCACACATCACGTTCCAAAAAGAAAACTCGAGGATATTATTATATGAATATACGTGAACCTGACGGTATATTGGTCGTAAACAAGCACGAGGGCCCAACCTCCCACGACATAGTAAATAAAATAAGAAAGCTTTATGGCACAAAGAAAGTCGGGCATACGGGAACTCTTGACCCTATGGCAACGGGCGTTCTCGTTGTGCTTGTGGGACGTGCCGCAAAAGCCGCCGAATATCTTACAAGTGATACCAAAAAATACCGTGCGACGTTGCGTCTAGGTCAAACTACAGATACGCAAGACTCGACCGGAACAATTCTAACGAGCTTTGACGGAAGCCTTCCGTCGCCCGATGAAGTAAAAAATGCTTGTAAAAAATTTATAGGAACATCTATGCAGATCCCACCTATGTACAGTGCTATAAAGGTTGGCGGAAAAAAGCTTGTCGATCTTGCAAGACGTGGCGAAGAGATCGAGCGAGCAGCAAGACCTATAGAAATTTTTTCGATAGACTGTGAGCAAATAAACGAACGTGATTACACTCTTGACGTTCATTGTTCAAGCGGAACGTATATAAGAACACTCTGCCACGATATTGGTGCTTCCCTTTTGTGTGGCGGCGTTATGGCAACTCTTTGCCGAACGGAAACTGGCGGATTCCCTATTGTAAACAGCTATACTATTGAGGATCTGGAGTCGCTATCCGAGCCGGAGCTTCACGAAAAATTGATGCCAACGGAAGAACTTTTTTCTTCCTTGCCTGCCGTCCTTCTTCCTGCTTTTTTTGAAAAAATATGCCGAAGTGGCTGTGAAATATATCAAAAGAAGATACGAACAGATTATCCCGACGGCACAAGAGTTCGTCTTTGCTCCGAAAACGGTGATTTTTTTGCTCTCGGCGAAGTATCAACCTTTGAGGGTGGCTCTGCCATCAAGGCTATCAAGACATTTCGCATTGGATAAATAATATTCTTAAATTAAAGGCGGATTCGAAATGATATCTCTTATCGTCGCATATGACAAAAACCGTGTTATAGGACATAAAGGTAAATTACCTTGGAATATTCCGGGGGAGCTTAGCCGATTTCGTGAATTGACACGAGGTAAAGTTTTGATAATGGGAAGACGTACCTTTGAGGAGATAGGCAAGCCCTTGCCAGAAAGAACGACCATCGTCGTTTCACGTACTAAAAAATTCTGTGCCGATAACTGCTTCACAGTCTCCTCTTTTGAAGAAGCCTTGGAAATCGCGGCAGACCGTAACGTTTTCATATCGGGCGGAGAAAGTCTTTATCAAAAGGCCTTGCCCTTGGTTGAAAAAATGTTTGTCACAGAGATTGATGCTTCATTTGAAGGCGATACCTTCTTCCCCCTCTTTGACGAAAGCCTTTTTGTAAAAGAAGTTGTCAAAAAAACAGACGGAATTGTTCCCTACACATATCTGACATATACAAGAAAAGCTGTTACACACTGAGTGTAACAGCTTTTTGCTTTAGTTTTATTCCGCACAAACGCTCTTTATTATATCTATAGCTTCTGCGAGAATTTCGTCAGATATATTAAGTGCGGGAAGAAGTCTGACTTTGTCCTTTGCGGTAAGACAAAGAACGCCCTTTTCCATACAAGCCTTAACTACGTCTGAGGCTTTCTTTTCGGTTTTTATACCGATCATCAGGCCCATTCCGCTAACGCCCTCTATGCCCTTCGCCCCCGACAGCGACTCAAAAACAAATTTACCTTTCTTCTTGACCGAGGCAAGAAGCTCGTCATCGATTCTCGATATTATACTGTAAGCACCGGCACAACAAACGGGGTTACCGCCATAGGTAGATCCGTGATCACCAAAGCCGAGCACACTCTCAACCTTATCTCCAAGCAAAGCCGCTCCTATCGGCAAACCGCCGCCAAGTCCCTTTGCCGTCGTTACAATATCGGGCTTTATGCCGTAATTCATATAGCAATAAAGCTCTCCGGTACGACCGTTTCCTGTCTGAACCTCGTCGATTATCAGAACAATATCATTCTCCGACGCATATTCCGCAGTCTTTTTTACAAAGTCTGCGTCAATAACGTTCACGCCCCCCTCGCCTTGTATGCACTCAAGCATTATAGCCGCCGTCTTGTACTCTTCTGCGAGTCTTTTTATGTCTTCAAAATTGTTCGCTTCGGCATGAACGAATCCAGGTGTCAGCGGCTGAAAAAGCTCGTGATAATGCTCTTGGCCCGTAGCGGAAAGAGTTGTGAGCGTACGACCGTGAAAGCTGTTTTTAAGCGTTATTATCGTATAATAATCCTGCCCTTTTTTCTCGGCAGCATATTTTCTTGCCACTTTAATTGCACATTCGTTTGCTTCCGCACCCGAATTTGAGAAAAACACCTTTTTGAGCCCCGTCTTCTCGCACAAGATCTCCGCAAGAGCTGCACACGGCTCTGTATAATATAAATTTGACATATGCTGAACACAGGAAATTTGATTTGTGACCGCTTCTGCCCATTCGTCATCAGCAATACCGAAGCTCGTCACTCCTATCCCTGAACCCATGTCAATATATCTTTTTCCGTCGTCGTCAAAAACAACAGACCCTTTGCCCGAAACTACGGTCACAGGAAATCTGGCATACGTATTTGCGACAAATTTTTTATCTTTCTCTTGAATATTGCTCATGTCAACCCTCCGTGAGCATCGTTCCCGCACCCTCGTCGGTCAAAAGCTCCATAAGGATAGAATGGGAAACACGTCCGTCCATTATAATGACGTTCTTCACGCCCTTATGTATCGCTTCAACGCAACATTCAACCTTCGGGATCATTCCGCCCGAAATAATTCCGTCACCCTTTAACGCCTCTGCTTCCGTAAGCGTAATCTCGGGTATAAGCGTTGAGGGGTCGTCTTTATCTCTCAAAATTCCCGAAATATCCGTCATCATTATAAGTCGCTCAGCTCCAAGTGCTCCGGCGATATGTGCCGCCGCAGTATCTCCGTTTATATTATAAACGTTGCCCTCTCTGTCGCAGCCAACAGTAGAAATTACGGGAATATATCCTTTTTCAAGAAGGTCTATAACAGGGGTGATATTTACGTTTGTTATCTCTCCAACGTATCCAAGACGTTCATCCTTCATCTTAGCCTCGATAAGGTATCCGTCCATACCCGAGATTCCCATCGCCTTGCCGCCCTTCATTTCAAGAAGGTTTACAAGAGTCTTGTTTATCTTTCCCGCAAGTACCATCTGAACGATATCAACGGTTTCTTTATCCGTCACACGCAATCCGTCAACAAACTCCGCTTTTTTGCCGAGCTTATTCATAAGATCACTTATCTCAGGTCCTCCACCGTGAACCAAAACGATTTTCACTCCGATAAGCCACAGAAGTGCAATATCCTCCATGACCTGCTGCTTCAGAGTCTCGTTTATCATTGCGTTGCCGCCGTATTTTACAACTATTATTTTTCCGTTATATCGCTTTATGTAAGGCAGAGCCTGAGTAAGCACGTCTGCACGTTGTGCATTTGAAAAAATCTCTTCCATTTTTCTCTCCTTATGTGCGGTAGTCGCCGTTTATCTTAACGTAATCATACGTCAGGTCACAGCCCCAAGCGGTTGCACCGAAAGTCCCCTCGCCGAGCGTAATAATAACCTCAATTTCCTTTTCAAGCAAAATCTCTTTTGCTATCTCTTCGGAGAAGTCAACTCCTGCACCATCTCGGCAAACCTCGATAGTTCCCTTTGCACTCGCAAAAGAAACTCCAACCTTTGTTACGTCAACGTCGGCACCACTGTATCCTATAGCACAAAGAACACGTCCCCAGTTAGCGTCGGAGCCGAACATTGCAGCCTTGAGCAAGCTTGAGCAAATAACGCTCTTAGCAACGGTTTTTGCAGTTTTCTCGTCATTTGCACCGCTTACCTTACATTCAAGCAGCTTTGTTGCACCCTCTCCGTCCGCTGCTATCATACGGCAAAGATAGATCGTTACTGTGTTAAGCGCCTTCATAAATTCGTCGAAATCCTCGCCCTCTGAGGTGATCTCGTCATTTCCCGACATTCCGTTCGCCAACACAGTTACCATATCATTTGTTGATGTATCTCCATCAACGCTGATCATATTAAATGTGTTTTCAATATCACTTGAAAGTGCCTTTGAGAGCATTTTAGGGGAGATAGCAACGTCTGTAGTGATAAAGACAAGCATCGTCGCCATATTAGGATGAATCATTCCGCTTCCCTTTGCGATACCGCCCATATGACACACCTTGCCGCCAAGAGTAAATTCGATCGCGATCTCTTTCTTTACGGTATCAGTTGTCATAATACCCTCGGACGCCGCTTCGCTTCCGTCTTTTGTGAGTCCTTTTACAAGCTCCGGTATTCCGTTCGCTATTGGCTCTATTTCAAGAGGCTGTCCGATAACACCGGTCGACGCCACTACTATATTACTTGCATCTATCGAAAGCTCTTTTGAGACAAGATCACTCATCTTCTCTGCAATTTCAATGCCGTTTGCATTACAAGTATTCGCGTTACCGCTGTTACATATAACCGCCTGAGCCTTGCCATTCTCAAGATGCTTTTTTGTTACCGTAAGCGGTGCACCTTTAACGAGGTTCGTTGTATATACCGCTGCAGCACTCGCCTCTGTTTCGCTAAATATAAGCGAGAGGTCCTTTTTTGTTTTATTCTTACGTATTCCGCAATGAATTCCGTTTGCCTTAAATCCGTTTGCGGCACAAACGCCGCCCTCTATGATCTTCATTTTATAACTCCTATATATCGAGCCCCGTACTTTCAGGAACTCCCATAATTATATTCATATTTTGTATTGCTGCACCCGATGCACCTTTACCAAGATTATCAAATCGGGAAACAAGCAATATCCTATCATCATTTCCGCAAACCGTTATTTCCATATCATCTCTGCCCGATAACGCATTTGCATAAAGGAAGGTTGAATCTTCTCCATTTTCAACGAACTTAACAAGTCCCTCTTTGTAGTAATCTCTATACACATTTTTTATGTCTTCGACATTTCCGTTTATCTGTTCCGAAAACAGAGGAACCGTTACCTGCATACCGCAATAAAACGGAGCAACTATCGGAGAGAAAACGGGAAGCTTGTCTATCTCGCATATCTTTGCCATCTCAGGCAGATGCTTGTGCTGTTGAGTATTTGCATACATAGCGGGGGAATCAAGTGCCAAAGACCTTCCGTCAGCCTCGTAATCGGCGATCATTTTTTTACCGCCGCCCGAATATCCCGTCAAGGAAAAACAACTCAGCATAGTATCCTTTTGCAATATTCCAAACCGCACAAGAGGCTCAACCAGAGCAACAAACCCACTCGCATGACAGCCGGGATTTGCTATTCTCTTCGATGCGGCTATCTTTTCTCGTCTGCCCGCAAGCTCGGGGAAACCATATTCCCAAGAATCGTTCGTTCTGTGTGCTGTTGACGTATCGATAACTACTGTTTTTGTGTTTTCGATAAGTGAAACGGCTTCCTTTGCCGCCGCATCCGGCAAACAAAGAAAAACAATGTCCGCGCTATTTAATGCTTCTCGTCTGGCTTCGTTATCTTTTCTTACCTCTTCTGCAAGAGTTATAAGCTCTATATCACTACGTCCCGAAAGACGTTCGTTTATTCTAAGTCCCGTGGTTCCTGCCCCACCGTCAATAAAAACCTTGAACATGTCTTATCTCCTTTCAATAGGTGGATAAATATTCATACATTCGTCTCAATATATACTATTATAATATATTTTTTCGATATGTCAAGAACATATTTTGAATATTTATACATTTTGTGAAATCTGACATATTTGTTTTGATACGTGCCGATTTATTTATGCGATATTGATTCAATTTAGATTTTTTCATAATAAAAAGCACTATTCGTTTAAGATAAAATAACAAAAGAGCCTTCAAAAAGGTTCTTTTGTTATGTATATTTTTTCATTAGTTTGTATAAAACGAAAAATCCCGCACTTTCGTGCAGGATTTTTTAGCTGGGGTACTAGGATTCAGAACCTATATTTGCGCTAATGTTCAGTTTATATCGAGCACAATCACAGCGCAAATTGTTCAAATTCCTTACGGAACTTGAGTAGGTTCGAATGGTGAAGCCTAACGAAAAAGAAAAGAGAGGAATACATTCCTCTCTTTTCTTTTTGGCTGGGGTACTAGGATTCGAACCTAGGTAATGACGGAGTCAGAGTCCGTTGCCTTACCGCTTGGCGATACCCCACAACAGAGGACATTATAACAGACTTTGCAAGTTTTGTCAATAGTTTTTTTTCATTTTCTGAAAATTTTTCCTATATGTTTTTGATGATAAAAATTCATACCCTATTATCTCCTGCAGATTGCGTTTTTATTCAAAAAAACACAAAAAATATTATTTGACTTATTTTACAAAAGTATTTACAAATCAAAGCAGATATGATAAAATAATTCTATCCGCCCATAGCTCAGCCCGGATAGAGTGCCAGATTCCGATTCTGTGGGTCGAGGGTTCGAATCCCCCTGGGCGGGCCAAAAACCCGCACTTTTGTCAAATGAACAAAAGTGCGGGTTTTATATATATTAAACTCAAGAAAAATTCAAAAAATTCGTTGACTTGCTCCGTTAAATATGTTATACTATATAGGATGAAAATAATTATTCTCATCTATATTTCAGAATTAATCAGGAGGTTATAAATCATGGCTATAACAAAGCAATCAATTATCGGCGATATTCTTGATGCTCATCCCGATACTGCACAATTCTTTTTTGATATAGGAATGCACTGTCTCGGTTGTCCCGCATCCCGCAGCGAAAGTGTTGAGGACGCTTGTAAGGTACACGCTACCGATGCTGATGCACTTGTTGAAAAAATCAACAAATATCTTGAATCAAAATAAATAATGAAATCAGATAACCCACTGAAAATGTGGGTTATTTGTTTATAGATAAGGAGCTTAAATGAACGACCTAAAGCTTGATAGAAGGCTATCGACCGCAATAAAATACCTGCGTTCAGGCATGAGGCTCGCCGACATTGGCACAGATCACGCATATCTCCCGATATACGCAGTTATGAACGGTATTTCTTCTTTCGCCATAGCTTCGGACATAAACGAAGGTCCGATAAATCGAGCAAAACTTCATATAGAGTCCTATTCCCTGTCCGATAAAATAGCAACAATACGCACAGACGGTCTTAACGGAATCGAAAAATACTCGCCCAACGATATAGTTATATTCGGCATGGGCGGAGAGCTTATAGTTACCATATTAAAGGAAGCAAAATGGTCTTGGACAAGCAATACTCGTTTTATTCTCCAACCTATGACGAACACAGATACCGTTCGCTTGTTCCTAGCAGAAAACGGTTTTAGCATCATCGGAGAAACTCTATCAGAGGAAGCCGGCAAGCTTTACGTTACCATATGCTGTGAATACACCGGCAAAACAGTGTCTCTATCCTTTGCCGAATCCTTGCTTGGCAGATATAATATAGAAAATGCTCTTTCCTCCCCTCTTTTTGAAAAACTTACCCAACGTGTACTTAATACTTACCAAGTTCGCCTTGACGGCAAAAAAAGTGCAGGTATCAACACGACGCTTGAAGAAACGGTAATAAAAGAAATAAGCTGCGTTATAGAAAAAATAGAGAAGTCAAAGGAAAAAACGATATGAACGTTAAAGAATTATACAGATACCTTGATTTGAAAATTCCCTCTTCCCTTTCATGCGATTGGGATAATGACGGACTTATGTGCTGTCCCGACCCGGAGCGTGAAATAAAAAAGGTATTAATAACGCTTGATATTACCGAGAGGGCTGTAAAATATGCAGTTGACGGAAAATTTGATCTTATCATCTCCCACCATCCTCTTATATTCAAAAAGATTGGTGCTTTTGATGCCGAGAAAACTCCGTCAAGAAAATTATTGGAGCTTATCAAAAATGATATTTCGGCATTTTCGTTCCACACAAGACTCGATGCCCTTGAGGGCGGTGTGAACGACGTTTTAGCGAAAAAATTGAATCTGAAAGAAATACGTCCTTTCGGCCCCGAGGGTGAGAAAATGGGCAGAATCGGTGTTCTCGACAAGGAAGTTACACTTAAAGAGTTATGCTCACAGATAAAAAACGCTCTTTCTTCTCCTATGGTTTTATTCGCCGATAGTGGCAGGAAAGTAAAGAAAGTAGCACTGCTCGGCGGAGATGGCAAAGATTTTGTCACTTCGGCAATCTCCGAGGGAGCTGACACGTACCTGAGTGGCAGAATAAGCTATAACATTATGGCAGAGGCTTCCGAAATGGGCATAAATCTTATAGAGGCCGGGCATTTCTTCACAGAAGATCCCGTTTGCAAAATGATGGAAGTGCTCATCAAAGAAGCTGTCTGCGGAGTTGAAACCGAAATTTTCTGCTCGAATGAAATAAAGGTTATTTAAAATGAAAAATACAAATATACAAAAAGATCAGATAGTTACCGTACGTATAAATGAAATAAACAATCTCGGATGTGGGGTAGGCAAACTTGACGAGAGCGGTATGGTGATATTCGTAAGCGGGGCCGTCACAGGAGAACTCATCAAGGTAAAAATCATAAAAATAAGTAAGACCTTTTGTGTAGGCAAACTTGAGGAAATAATAGAGCCTTCGGTATATCGTGAAAATTCTTTCTGTTCTGCTCCCCTTTCCTGTGGCGGCTGTGTTTACCGTCACGTTACCCGTGAGCACGAGCTTGAGATGAAAAAGAGTTACGTCAAGCATTCTTTTATAAAAGTCGGGCTCCCCAATGTCGAGATTGGCGACGTTGTTTGCCCAACGGAAAGATCAAATTACAGAAACAAAGCTCAATATCCTCTGAAGAACAGTAAAAACGGAGTTGAAGCAGGTTTTTACGCCGCAAAATCACATAAAATAGTCACATCAAAGAGTTGCTCTCTTCAGCCTGATTTTTTTGCTGATATAGTTGAAGGATTCTGTGATTTTGCGACTCAAAAAAAGCTCTCCGTTTATGACGAGGAGAACGGAAAAGGAATTCTGCGTCACCTATACCTAAGACACGCAAAGGGTACGGGTGAGGTCATGGTTTGCGTCGTTATAAACGCCGACGCTCTTCCATACGCTGACGAGCTTATCAAGTTTATGACATCTACGTTCCCGCAAATAAAAAGCATTATGCTTAATTTTAATAAGAAGAACACGAATGTTGTTCTTGGCGATAAATACAGTTGCATTTACGGTGAACCATATATAACAGACGTTCTCTGCGGCAAAAAATTCCGTATATCAGCAGGTTCTTTTTATCAAGTAAATCACGACGGAGCTGAAGCCCTTTATAATTTGGCGGCATCTCTTGCATCGCTCAAAGGCACCGAAACGCTTCTCGACCTTTATTGCGGAATCGGAACGATAGGAATTTCGATGGCGGATAAGGTGAAAGAATTGATAGGAATTGAAATAGTACCCGAGGCTGTAGAATGTGCAAAAGAAAACACTGACATCAACGGAATTTCAAATGCTGAATTTTACTGCGGTGACGCAACGTCTGCCCCTTTATTGCTCAAAGCTGCAAAAGAGGCTCGCGGAGACCTTTCGCCCGATGTTGTTATACTCGATCCACCGAGAAAAGGCAGTACACCCGAGCTTATCTCATATCTTGCCGAGATAAGAGTTCCTAAAATCGTTTATATTTCGTGCGATCCCGATACATTGGCCCGCGATTGCGTTATATTCAAAGATCTCGGTTACAATATCGGAGCAGTCACTCCCGTTGACATGTTCCCCGCCACGGGGCATATAGAAAACATCGTTTGTCTTACAAAAAAGGAGTCATTATGAAAAAAACTCAAATCAAAGAGTTAGGCATTGACGTATTATTCGCCATCGTTGCAGGAATCATTGTTGGTACTGCATATCATTTTTTCCAAAACAGCAACGGATTCGCCCCGGGAGGCGTCGGAGGTCTTGCAACGATTACACATCAC
>JAFYLR010000065.1 GCA_017550115.1 Clostridia bacterium
AAACGGTAAGGTTTCGGATGAATGGTTTATGAAGTTATCCCACAAGTACGAGGTCGAACTTGTTGAGACCAAGAACAACATTCTACTCTTGAAAGAGAAGCTTGACGGTCTTGAGGAAAAGCGCAAGTCCAAGGATAACTTTCTCAAAGCAGTGCGAAGCTTTATGGAGATGAAAACGCTCAATCCGGTGATCCTTCGTGAGCTTGTAGAAAAGATCGAGGTTTATCAGATCGAAGGAACCGGCAAGAACCGCACACAGAGAGTTGTTATCCATTACCGCTTCGTTGGTTGTCTGCAGATTCCCGAATGGCACAGAAAGCGCAAGATCACCCTTGAGAGCAGACAAGGCGTTGCGGTAAACTATCTGCCCACCACAGCATAACAAAAAAGAGCAGAAAACCTGCTCCAAACAATCAAATATAGGCAAAAAAGTATCGAGTGTTCATCACTTTCGTTATGAACACTCGATATGGTCGGAATGACAGGATTCGAACCTGCGACATCCTGCTCCCAAAGCAGGCGCGCTACCATCTGCGCTACATCCCGATATACTGTTAATATTATTTTGTGCGTTGTTTGAAACTTGGCTTAGCCTACGGCGCGCTTCCTGTTGCAGCTTCGGCTCAGTCTTCGCAAAACAAAGTTTGCTTGCCTGTCGCCAAGTTGCTGCCACTCCTTATCCCTCGCTTGCTTCCGACACCGTCGGCGCTCGGGAACGTCCCCATCTGCGCTACATCCCGATATTAAATAATTCGTATTTGCACCCCAATATTATATCAATTTACTCCGATTTTGTCAAGTACTCATATAAATAATTCGCAGACTGATTTGCATACTTGCAAATCAGTCTGCTTTTATTACAAAAAAGTTATGATGTTATGCCTTTTTTGAGTTGTTCTTTATCGTGCTGTAGCATATAGAGTCCATAATACTTTCCCCTTTGAGCTAACAGTTCCGCATGAGTTCCCTGCTCAACTATCTCTCCGTGCGAAAGCATTATAATATTGTCCGCGTGCTGTATTGTTGACAGTCTGTGAGCTACCATAAGCAGTGTTCCGATATTCATAAGCTTTTCAAGCGAATCTTGAATAAGCACTTCGGTTTCTGTATCAATATTCGCAGTTGCTTCATCAAGTATCATAACTTCAGGTCCGTGAATTATCGTTCTTGCAAAAGAAATAAGCTGTCTTTGTCCTGCCGAGAAGTTGTTTCCTCTCTCTCTTACCTCTTCATCAAGACCGCCCGGCAATTTGTCAATAATCTTATCCGCATTTACGTATCGACAAGCCTTCATAACCTCTTCATCACTTACATCTTCCATACGCAAGAGAATGTTGCTCCTGATAGTACCCGAAAACAGAAATACGTCCTGAAGCATCTGACCAAAATGACTTCTGAGCGAAGATATTTTTATCTTCTTGATATTTATGCCATCAATAAGTATCTCGCCCTTTTGAATATCATAATTTCGGCAGATAAGGGAAAGGATCGTGGTTTTACCCGAACCTGTGGACCCCACAAAAGCAACCGTATCCCCTGCCTTCACCTTAAAGGATACGTCTCGCAGAACCCATTCTCCCTCGTTATATGCGAACCAAACGTTCTTGAACTCAATATCGCCTTTGACTTTTTCAATTTCTATTGCATCAGGCTCGTCAACAACGTCCGGAGCTATATCAAGAATCGTAAATATCTTCTCCGCCGAAGCGAATGCAGACTGAAGTCGATTAAACTGCTCCGCAAGGCTCTGAATGGGGTTGAAAAACTTTGAAATGAACATATAAAAACTGACAACTGTACCACTCGTTATCGTTTGCCCGAGCAGAGCGGTATCCTTAATATACCCTCTCGCTCCCATATAAAGCAGGCAAAGGACCGACGAAATGTAAAGCATATAAACAACAGGACGAAATACTCCGAAAACGAATATCTGCTGTTTTTTCGCCTGTCCGAGCTTTTCATTTTGTTCAAGGAATTCCTGCAGCTTCCTGTCCTCACGATTGAATATCTGAATGATCTTCATTCCCGACAAATTCTCGGAAAGGAACGTGTTTATTGCAGTTGTTCCGTCTTTAACACGGCGATATGCACGACGGGAAAATTTACGGAAAATAACCGTAAAAATAACGATGAAAGGCACAAAGCAAAGAACCATAAGAGTCAGGGCATAGTTTAGACAAAGCATTGCCCCAAGCACTCCGAAAATCGTAAAGGAATTCTTTATAAGGTTAACAATGATGCTTGTAAACATCATCGAGATGGCGTTTGTATCGTTCGTAACTCTCGTCACGAGCTTTCCAACAGGCATTGAATGGAGCTGTGCATGTGAAAGGCTTTCGATATGAGTAAAGATATTCTCTCTAATAGACGACAATATCTTTTGTCCCGTTCTTTGAAGCACTATTGCCTGAATATATGAGCAAACGAGCGAAACAAGGAGGATACTCGCGTATATTGCCACCAAAATAAACAGTCGGCTTACTTCAAAATCCTTCTTTATCATTTCCTCAATGTTTCCTACAAGCAAAGGAGATATAACTTCATAGGAAATAGAGAAAAGCATCAAAAACAACACAAATGCAAAGGACTTGATATGAGGTCGGGCATAAGCAAGAAGCCTCTTTACGATCTCGCCATCTTTCATATTTCTGTCAAATCCGATAGCCGACTTTTTATCTTTCATCGAAAAGAATGCTATGCTGAATATAACGGCAAAGCTACCTATGATAGCTCCAATTATAAATAAAGGATAAAACTCACGCATTCGTATTCACCGCCTCTCCACGCTTGTCCTCTGCCTCGTCAAGCTTTTGCAATTCGACGGTGCTTCTGTATTGCTCGCAATTTTCGTAAAGCTCATCATGTCCTCCAACGGCAATTATCTTTCCGTCATCGACAAAAATGATCTTGTCCATATTTTGAATAGTCGTAACTCTGTGGGCAATAAGAATCGTCGTTTTTCCCTGCCTTATCTCCCTCAAGTTCGCCAAAATAGATTTTTCTGTTGCAACGTCAACGGCCGAGACCGAATCGTCAAGAATAAGTATAGGTGCGTCCTTCATAAGCGCACGGGCAATCGATATTCTCTGCTTCTGACCACCCGAAACTGTTACACCTCTCTCGCCCAGCACCGTTGAATATCCCTCCGAGAATTCGGAAATATTCTCATGTACATCAGACATCTTCGCCGCATTCACAACGTCTTCCGACGTGCCGTTATCAGTCGCAAAGGATATGTTATTTTCAATAGTATCACTGAAAAGGAAATTATCCTGCGGAACGTATGCGGCATTTTTTCTGACTGTCTTTATCGGGAGCGTATTTATATCGTGTCCATCAAGGAATATCGTTCCGTCGGGAACATTATAGGTTCGCAGGATCAGATCCACGATGGTGGTCTTTCCGGCGCCTGTTCTGCCTATGATACCAACGTTCTCACCCGCATTTATTTTGAACGAAACGTCTTCAAGAACGTCATATTCGCCATCGGGATAGCGGAAAGTGAGTCCTCTGAACTCTATATTACCCGCAATAGAAGAAACGTCTTCTACGTTTTCTCGGTCAAAAACATCTTCCTTTGCATCAAGCAGTTCACTTATTCTACCAAGCGAAGCTCTTCCCATCGAACGCATCTCAATAAGCTCTGATACCGCCATAACAGGCCATACTATCGATGTGAAATACCCGATAAACTCAACTAATTGCCCCGGATTGAACACACCTTTATAAACAAGGTAACCGCCATATCCCAATATAACGCAAATTACAGATTCAACAAGCAACGTGACAGTTATATTGAGCTTAACCGAGAGCTTTGTATATTCAACGTTCGCTTCCTCGTTTTCCTTATTCAAATCTCGGAACGCCAGAAGCTCTTTTCCCTCTTTAACAAAAGCCTTGATGACCGAAATTCCCGCAAAGCTTTCCTGCGAGAAATCCGAAAGTCGAGAGAAAGCCTCTTGCCTCGTCTCCCATTTTTTTGTCATATATTTACCCGTTATAAGTCCGCCCGTGAGCAAAAGTCCCATAGGGATAAGTGATAGCAGAGTTAGATATATGTCCATATTAGCCATTTTGGAAAGTGCCATAACGCTAAGGAACAGTGCATCGCAAAACATCAATATGCCCGAGCCGAAGCAATCCTGAACGGTTTCAAGATCGTTTGTGAAAAGAGACATAAGGTTTCCCACCTTATTTGCTTGGTAATACTGATGAGAAAGATCCTTACAATGATCAAACATACGGCGACGAAGATCTGTCTCAACCTTTATACCCGAGCCGAAAAAACAAATACGCCACAAAAATCGTCCGATAGCTACACAAACTATTATAAACAATAAAGGAAAGCATACTCTGTCAAGCAAAAAGTCCATATCAAATGGGACGGTCTCCCCTTTATATTCAACAACGCCGTCGTTAATTCCGTTTATAACGAACTGATAAAGCCGAGGCACGATAAGCTGAAGATAATCAATAATAACAAGAGCCAATACACCTATAAACAGAGTAAATGAATATCTAAGATAATATCTGTTTATATGTTTTCCAAACAGCATTTTTCTCACCTCTTTTTCTTTAATTCAACTTTTCAATAAAAAACAGACGCTCGGTCTGTTTTTTAATATAAATTTTCGTACTTTCCCCCGGGAACGAATTCACGGATAAGCGAGGTTTGGGGAATTTTTTCAAGATCCACCTCACTAAACTTTGAAAGTGCATGTTTCACTATCTCAATATACTCTCCCGAAAGCTCCCTCTCGGATTCTTTGATCGCCTTCTGTGCAAATTTCTTCATAAGACCAAGCTCGTATATATGAAAAGTGTTTATCTTCAAGTCCGCTGTGTCCTTATACGGATACAAATACTTATTTTCTCCCGCAAGAACGCTCGACCATCTCTCGAGCGTACTCGCAGCATCCGTTCCGCGATAAAGCGAGTCACGTGTAAGCCTACGAATAAACCTTATCTTTTTGCCCGATATAAGTCTTTTACCGTTATCGTTTATATTGGTTGAAACACTTATAAAGAGCTTTATTATTCTATGGCGGTCAAGACCGTCGCAAATTATAGGATTAAGAGCGTGTATCCCCTCGATTATAACAAATCCACCTTTATTCAATGATATCGGTATGGCATCGGGAACAGACACTCCTTTGCCAAAAACATACTTCGGTATCTTTACCGCTTTCCCGCAAAGTAACCCTGAGAGACAATCGTGAATTTTATCTGTATCTAAAGCATAAACAGATTCATAATCAAGTGCACCCGACTCATCTCTGGGATATAAAGGATCGTTTATGGCGCGGTAAAAATTATCCATTGAAATAACAACCGTTTCATGCCCCTTTGATGAAAGATAATCTCTTAATATATTTGCCGTCGTCGTTTTTCCGGATCCGCTAGGCCCCGCCAAAAGCACTATTTTGGCACCACTCGTCTCAAGTCTGTCTGCTATGTTCTCAACTGAGCTCATATACTTCTTCTCGGCATTATCTATACAGAGAGAAACGTTGTTTTCAACTTCAAAATTTATATCTTTCAATTCAGTATCAAACATGAAAATCCTCCTTTATTCAATCATATTTATTAAAGGAGCGTAAACATAGATATTAGTCCAGTTTGCCGGAAGATATGCTTTTCAGCAAAGCATTGTTCGTTGTGCTGATAATTGGAATATACTTATCCCCGGCAACGATAATATGTTCAAGAATGTTAAGTCCCAATATCTCACACCCCTGTGCAAGTATGACCGTCGAATTTATATCGTCGCTCGTCGGTACTGCAACCCCTCCGGGATGATTATGTGCAAGAACTATATTCGGCACGTTTCTTGCCGTTGCATATTGATAAATTTTGCGAATATCAAAGCCTGCGGAATTAACCGAGCCCTCGTGAACCTTTTTACATTCTATAAGCTTTAGCGAATTGTCAAGAAGCATAACATATACGGTTTCGGTGTTCACTCCGATATATTTCTTCACAAAATATTCGCCTATTTTCTCAATAGTATCGTATTTCTCGGTCCTTTTTTCTCCCTCGCAAGAATACCTGCGCATAAATTCGGAAATAAGAGAAAAAAACGCAACCGAATGTTCTCCTATCATAGAAACCGACATAAGATCCTTCGGGTCCGCTTCAACAAGACCGCGAAATGATCCGAAGCGATCAAGAAGCTCATGCGCAAGAGCATTCGTATCCTTCCTCGGTACCGAGTAATAGAGAAGCATCTCTAAGATCTCGTGATCCTCAAAAGCATCTATGTCACTATTCAATAAACGGCTTCTCATTCTTTTCCTATGGTTTTTATGGTAATTTTTATCGTCCATTTTCACTTTATAGCTTCCTTTATCCTCCGCAAAGGACCACTCCAACTATATTTGATTCATTTCCTGCTTTTCCGATATCTATTTTTATCTTGTTTTTGCCTTCAAGCTCATAGGATATCATACTGTTTTGTATCTGCTTAACAAGATTTTCTTCCATTTTGTTGCTCTGAGTCAGTTCTTTTCTACCGTTTATATACACCCTGACTCTATCCCCAAAATAGCTCTTATAAGTAATAAGGGACGCAATTTTAGCATTGGTTGAGAATTCATATACCGTATCGCTTACCTTTTTCATATCGTCAAGGACGAAAAATTCGTAATCCTCAAACCATTTTGACGTCTCAAGCCTCGGCTCCGAAATCTCCGGAATCTCTCGCTTCCCATCAAGATTTTTCCATATGACAGATGAGAGTGCATTGTAATATTCACGGCATCCTACATTTGTAGGAATAAACTCTTTCGTAAGTGCCTCTGACCTATCTACATGGTTTTCGTCAAAATATTCATTCATATCTATGCATATTCCGCCGTAATATTCACACATTTCCCGTATAGAATCAGCATTTTGATTAACACCGCTCTCTGTCGCCTCTATAATGCAGTATATCTCGCATTTTGGATTTTGGTTCTTGATCGCGTGCAAAAGTCCGTCATAATACAGCTCAAATGTCTGCGGGTCCTCGTTTTCGCCGTAACAGACAACAACAAGGTCATATATAAGCTCCTTGGGATTATCTTTTAAGGTATAATAACCGTAAAAAATATTTTCATTTGTTTTAGCATATTCCCCCACTATATTGGAGCCGTATCCATATTCGATTTCCTCCGCCAAAAGTATAACCCAATTATTATTTTGGCTCGATACCCCGGCTCCTCTTGTTGAATCTGTGCCGAGAAATAATGCATTCACCTGTAGTTTTTCCTTGAGCTTCTCATAAAAATTGTAGTTTTCCAACTTTTCGGCAAGTTCCTTGTCAATAACATCAAAAGGAATATCGTCCTCGGTCGGATTTTTTACCGTTTCAAATAAACTGTCGCTGAGATTCAAAATATCCTCTCTGCGTTTTCTGTCTTCTTCCTTGTATTTTTCTAAAAGAAAATACATACAGACAGCAAGAACCACCGCAAGAAATGCACAAATTATTGAAACTATACGCATTTTCTTTCTGTGATTTATAAACATACTTTTCTCTCTCTCATCTTCTTAATATTTTTGAAGCAATAGACTTAAAACGTCTTATGATTCGTGTTCTCATACGTTTTTTTACGTATTTTTGGTACTTTTTATCCTCGCATGAAACCCATTCGTCTCCCCGCCAAAAGC
>JAFYLR010000066.1 GCA_017550115.1 Clostridia bacterium
GTTTACATATGTGTTTTCGACCGTACCTCTTATGAATTCAGTAAAAAACTTTTTGCTGAAATCAGCGAGATTATAGACGATAATTATGTCGAAGAATATGAAGAGTGCGGATCAGCCGAACTTGATGAAATGCAATCAAGATGCTTAAAGCCACTCATATTCAATGAGTGCGTAAAGGCTTCTACTTCTTCGTCCGAAAGAGACTACGGAAGCACGAGAAACAAGTCTTTACAAGACTATATGCGTTCTATGGACAAGCCGTTTGCCTATAAGCTTTTCGATCTTATCGACGAGAGAGGAATGACCGACGTGGAGTGTTACAAAAAGGCGAACGTGGACAAAAAGACCTTCTCGAAGATCAAGTGTAATCCTAAAACGTATAAGCCGTCAAAACAGACCGCGGTTGCCTTTGCAATAGCACTGGAACTTGACCTTGACGAAACGCAGGATTTGCTTGCATCAGCCGGTCTTACACTGTCCCGAAGCTTTGCATTCGATAAGATCATTCGATATTTCATTCAGCAAGGGAATTATAATATTTTTGAAATCAACGAAGCCCTTTTTGAGTTTGACCAGATGTTGTTGGGTTGTTAAAAGGAGTAAATTATGGATTTAGGAAGAATTTTTACAATTTCTCAATTCAATAAAAGCGAACAAACTACTTGGATAATAGATAAATTTTACAAAGATTTTTTAACTGGCGAAGTATATAATACCGTTAAATTAGGTTGGGTCTTAAGTATAATAGAAAGCGATGTTGTTTATCCTATTTCTTTATTCATTAAAGATTATGTTTCAAATTGTGATAAGGCATGTGAAATACGTAAGTTTAATAAACGTTTTTGCGGAACAACTTTTTCATCATTGAAATATAAATATGTTGGACGTGGATTTAATCCTGATGAATGTACAAAAGAAATTTTGCTAAATAAAATTTACAAAGCCTATTTATTATCGCTAACAAAAGAAATTGACACTTTTATCGAATTTGACTCTCCGTATTGCTTTAAAGCACAGTCTTCATACGCACACGATTCTGATGGCTTCGGAAGAAGTGGATGCTTTTACATTGTAGGAATTAGTGTTGGAAAATCATTTAAAGTTTCAAGGTAATATAAGTCTCCCGTCGAGCGACCATTTCAATTAAATAATTTGCTATAATGTGGTTGTAAGGTTCACAATGATCCTGCGACCACATTATTTTTTGGAGGAAATTGAAATGAAAGAAAAAATGAATAACGTAACGGAATTGGTGTTTATCTTGGACCGTAGTGGTTCTATGGCGGGACTTGAAGCTGATACTATCGGTGGTTTCAATGCAATGATTGAAAAACAGAAAAAGCAGGAGGGGGAATGTTATGTTTCGACTGTTTTGTTTGACAACGTATCCGAGGTGCTGCACGACAGAGTTAGGCTGACAGAAATTACACCTATGACAGATAGGGAATATACAGTGCGTGGCTGTACTGCACTGATTGATGCGATAGGTGGTGCTATTCACCACATTGGAAACGTTCATAAATACGCTCGTCCCGAGGATGTGCCTGAACATACCGTTTTTGTCATAACCACAGACGGAATGGAAAATGCAAGTTGTAAATATACAAGTGAACGTGTAAAACAGATGATAGAGCGTCAAAAGGAACGATATGGTTGGGAATTTCTCTTTATCGGTGCAAACATTGATGCAGTCGAAACTGCGGCACAATATGGCATTGACCGTGACAAAGCAGTGAACTATAACGCAGATGAAAAGGGAACGGAGATTTTATATAAATCGGTTTGTCATGTTGTGGGAAATATCCGAGCTAACAAGGATATAGAACCTGATTGGAGCGAAGAGCTTGACAGAGACTATCAGAAAAGAGGAAAGAACAAATAAAATAAATGGGACATTCACTCGAATGTCCCATTTATTTTACTATTCTTCATCAATGTCTTCGTCCCATTCATCGTCGAAAGCTTCTTCATCATTCGAACTCGTAATTTCAGTAAAAGCTACAAAGTCCATAGTTTTTTCGATTGAGTCCAACTTGCCATCCTTGTTAAGATCAAATAAACTTCCGAAAAATCCTTTTTCAAACATATTTCTTCCTCCTAATTTTGTGTTTATGATTTTTCTCTATACACATTATATCATGAAAGATGTCCCTAAAACTGTACAGATGAACATAAAATGCTGATTTTTTCTCATTCAAAAATGTTTTCGATACACAAAATCTTTCATACTCCTTTTTGCAAGGGTAAAACCTGCTAAAAAATCAAATTAAAAGGAGAAAAACTATGCCCAATTATGTTAGAAGTGTAAAGACTGATTTATGGATCGAGAGTCGTTTCAGAAAATTTGATGCCGAGAGGAAGATAGTATGGTTTTATTTGCATACCGGCTATCATTCATCGGAGACTGCACTGTATCCGTGCCCGATAGAGGATATTTCATTGTTTTGTAAAATCTCAAAAAAGAAGACCGCAGAGATTATCAAGGATTTCTGCGATATGAATTTGATTTCCTATGATAGCGATACAGAAGAGGTTCTTGTTCTTGATTATTTTGATTATCACGCACCGAATATGGGATTGTACTATCGTATGTATTCAAATGATTTAGCTAAAATCAAATCACAAAAGCTGATTGGTGAGCTTGTGGAAATATCGAAGAAGTACAAAATATCAATGGCGTTTTTTACAGCTCTGAAAGACCTGCGACCCGACCTTAAGCAAGAGGATTTTAAGGTGAAAAAGACGGATAAAACCGAAGACGAGATTCGAGATTCTGACGAGCGGGGGCGAAAAACTGCCGCCGCCAACCGAAATCGAGCAGAGATTGCAGAAGCACTTGGAGAAAAATATCCCGAAAAGGACTTTTTTGAAGGTATGGGAGAATTATTCTAAAATTATGACTTTGAGGTATCTGTCATACTAATAGTAGCAGAAAGATATTGATTGGAGTTTTTGCTTTTCAGACCTTCTCCGACGTATTTTTTGCTTTTTCAATTTGTTTTTTTACTTACATTCATCGAAATTTACGCAAAAAAGGTCTGACGTTTTTCTCCTATGCCGATCACTACCTCCTAAAAAACAGTGATCGGCACCTCTTACAACTGGTTATTTTGACGCATTGCGGGAAAATAACCAGTTTGTAAGAAATGTGAGTGAAAAATGACAAAGCAAAATCACGCCTGTTATTGTTGCGGAACAGGGAAGTGGCCCGCGTGAGCGTAGTGACAGTACTTAAAAATCACGCCTTGCGACAGTTTACCAAAATAAAATGAAAGGAAACACCTGCACAATGAAACGAACTATAAAAGGCAAAGTTTATGACACAAAAACCGCAAAAATTTGTTGTTCCTGTGACTTGTCAATAGACTTTATCGATGAATTCAGATATATGACGGAGACATTATATGAAACGCCTGAGGGAAACTTTTTTCTATACTGTGATTGTGAGCCACGATGGGAGCTTCTCGGCGAAGAAATGATAAAAAAACTAAACAAAATGTGTCAATTGATAATCCCGATGACAGAAGACGAGGCTGACGAATGGATAGATGAAGCGGACTCACTTTACTTATAAAAATTCAGCCACTTTAGGCTTTTAGATAGATCCCACAATAGGGATGGGCAATTCTGCTATGCAGAATTGCCCGTTTTTTTAGACTCGTCGCTTTCATACATACTAAAAATAGAAGCTAAATACAACAGGAGTTGATGTTTAGCTAAATTTAATTTTGGAGGAAAACTTGTTGCAACAATTTTTCGCTGCATCAATGCTTGACGCACACTAAAAATCTATCTAAAGTCAATTATTTGGCTGCGATATTCGAGAAGTTTACACAATCACAAAGAGTTTTGTTCGGTTCAATATCTGATATGTATTTGTGTCACAGCAGAAGCATAGACGATTTTATCAACCTTGCTCGTAACATCGAGAAAAACACTTCAACGTACAAACTTTTTACAATCGAAGTTCCACCGGAACTAAAACTGAGAATCAAGAGGCAAAAATGACATTAAAAATTTTTCTTGGTGACGATTATTCACATTTCAAAAGCGGGCTTGCGATTTTTGATGATGGCAGAGAAGAAGGACTTCAGGATTGCGTTCATCAGGGAAGACTGGTCGATACATTATTGATCGGAATATCCGAAAAAATGGCATATGGTGAGTTTCTTTTGCGTTGGCGGATTGATTGAGATATATGATGCATCGCCGAATGTTGAAAAAATCATTTGGGTGAACGAAAGCAACAAACATATCCGTATTGATAAATATCCTATTGCACTCGGTGAAACATTCATCATTCAATTAAACAACAGTTAAACAAAAAGAATGAACCTTTACTGTTATGGTAAGGGGTCATTTGTTTATGTCTCTATCTTATAATATAATTATTTTATTATAAACAATTTCAATTTCAAAAACAAGAACAACATCGGTTTCATAGTTCGAACTCAATGACAAAGTCTCTTTCAAAGTCTATTTCAAAGCTACGGTGGCAGGTGCCAGGCAGAAATCCTTTGTTTATAAGGATTATTGAGATTTTTAATAAAATTTTATAAAAGTTTTTTAGTTTTTTTGAGAACAAAATAAAACCTCTCGCCCGATTTTTCAGACGAGAGGTTTTGTTTTTATAATGGTACTACTTTGCATTCATCGGGGATTGTGCCCATGTAGTAGTCGGGGTAGTAGTGCTTGCAGCGTGCTATATAGCAGTTCTCAAAGAATTTTCCGCGCTCGGCGTGGCTTAGCTCCTCACCGATTTTACTGTAATCTTCTCTTGGGATATATTGCGTTGGGGCAAATCTTTGGGTCACCTTATTGCAGGCGAGGTGGAAATAACAGACCTGCTCAAAGGTTGTGATCCCAGGCAAAAAATAATAGGAATAATCCAAACTGAAAATTATGTTGAGGCCTTCCGCCACGCAATCGACAGTGTCGCAACCTGCGGCTAAAATCTGCCTTATGCGGTCTTTTTTATCATCACTCAATTTGGAGTATTCGGAAGCAAAATAGTTGATCTCGTCAATGTTTATGCTTCGCATAATAGCCTTGCGTATCTGCGGGATATAAAAATCACAGTCGATAATTTTGTATCTTTTCTTGATTTTTAATTTTTCAAACAGCGATCTCACCATTTCTTTGTTGGTTGGTAATTGTAGTGTTGCATATTCACCCGTAGATGGATTTTGGACTTCGATTTTAAATGTGTTGTTTTGGTTCATTTTTTATCTCCTTATATTTTTAGTACCATATTTGTCTCCAAACATGGTCTTTGATTATAATATGTAAGAAAATAAAGGGAGATAATTTCATAAAGGAGACGGGATTTGGGGTCGCCCCAAATTCCGTCTTTTCAATCATTAAAAGTTCGTGTGGATAATTGTTTACAGAAATAATCTTGCAAAATTCACTAATTTGTGGTATAATAATTACAGTTGCGATGGACAACCATTTTATTTGGCAACTTACAAATTGAATAATTCTGCAGAAATTTTTCTTTTTTTAATACTTTTTCTGCAGAAGACATGCCGTCTTAATTTTTTAACCGGATTTAGCGGGTAAGACCCGTATATACATATTAGGCATGGGTAGTATTATGACAAAATTGGCCTTTTGGTCCACTTTTGTTATGCCCATTTTTCCTGATATGTATATACGGGTCTTTTTGTTTTGCTTTAACATTTAGTCCGAAAAACATAAAAACATTGAAAGAGTTATTCTTGTAAGCTTCAAATCTGTCATACTCACCATGAAAGGAGCTGATAGATTTGAAGCCAAGAAAAAAGACGATCACAAGGCAGCTTTTAGACGATGCGCGTAATTATTTCAACTCAAAATACGAGAACGATGAAACAAAGCGTGCATTCGTCAAAAACTATAAGAAATTTATCGACTACTGTCGCAGTGTTCACGATGCAAAAAACAAAGATGATTGCAAAAATTTCATACAAAGCTATGCCGACCATCTGATAAATAACAGCTATACAGCATCAACTATCCATTCGTACTTGTCACCGGTGGTTTTATATCATGGAATGTCACTGAATGACGTAAAAAAGCCGAAGCGAACTACTGCACATTACAAGCGGGGGCGTAGTGACAACGGTAAAAAGCAAAGAAGTGACAACGACATAAATAATCCCAAATTCGCCAAAAGCGTTACACTGCAAAGGTGCTTGGGCTTGAGAAGGAGTGAGCTTATGCGTTTGCGTGGTGGTGACCTCAGATATGACGAGTCGGGTAAGCCTTGTGTTTATACAAAAGGGAAGGGCGGAAAGGTTCAATATCAACGCATTTTGCCTATGGATCTTGAGCTTGTAAGGTCATATTTTGAAGGAAAGGCAACTGGCAAATTGATTTTTGCCCCCGACGAATTTAAGAACAAGATCGATTATCATCGTTTGCGTTCTGATCAGGCCAAAAGAGCTTATAATTATTATCTTGAAAAATGTAAAACCGGAGAGGGCAGAGAACAACTCGAAGAAGAGGTTAGGCTCAGATATGAAAAAACAAAAATAAACTCCAAGACAGGTAAGCCGATGCTGTTAAAGGAAAATTTGACAGGCTACTATTATTTGCGGGGCGAAAACAAAAAAATGGCAATCGAGAACGGGTTGCCGCTTCGATATGACCGCCTATGCCTTATGGCAGTCAGCGAATTTCACCTCGCTCACCACAGGCTTGATGTCACGGTCGAAAGCTACTTAAACGTAAAATGAAAATTAAGAATAAGAAAATCTTTCACATTATAGATAGAAGAATACAAGAAAGGAGAAAAATGAGAATTTTATGCCGTGAATTAAACGAATAAAAGAACAAAAAAAGGAAAACAATTCTAAAGAAAGGAGTGAGTATTATCAGAGTATCAATAAACAATGAAATTAAAGCCGTACAGTTTTGGTGCGGCAAGAGCGACAGTGAAGACGAAGGACTTTTTGAAAAAGTTAACGCCATATACAACCAAATTACCCCAAGTAAAAAATACAAAAAAGTTATCTACCGTTCCGGAACGGACGATCTCGTAAGCTTGACTGCAGAATTGCTCAGAACAAACGTTAATGCTTTTTCGGCATCTTAATTTTGAAAACAAGATCCTACTCTAAGGACATTATTATAAAGACCACTTTAGGTCAACTAAAACAATTTGCGGTTTTTATTCGCATCATACTTAAAATCCCCTTGATATGGAATTTAACCATATCAAGGGGATTTTTATTTTCAAAACACTAACATACAAAAAAATTATATGTCAGCAATTTGATCTATTGCATACAGCGGTAGGTTAACGAGCCATTCTTCCTTTTTGTAGTCCGACATAGATGTGCGGACAGAAATGTTGGGAGAGAATTTTTCCTGATAAGTTTTTAGGCTTTTGGCTCTAAGATTTACCTCTGCTTTTACTTCAACGGGAACGATCTGCTCGCCTGTATCAACGACAAAATCAACCTCGCAGGAGCCTCTGTCATTGGTGTAATAGTAAATATCTAAGTCCTGGACATCCTTTAACTGCTGACAAACGTATTGTTCTGTAAGAGCACCCTTGAACTCAACAAAAAGGTCGTTACCATCAAGCAATGTGCGCTGACGAAGCCCGGCCATACAACCAAGGAGTCCAACATCTACCAAAAACAACTTGAACGCTCTCAAGTCCTCATAAGCTCGCAGAGGGATACCTGCTGCATTAACACGGCTGACTTTATGAACAAGACCGCAATCGCTGAGCCACATAATTGCGGTTTCATAGTCCTTTGCACGAGCACCCTCACGAACAAGACCGTAGATAAACTTCTTATTTTCCTTCGCCAATTGAGAAGGAATGCTGTTCCACAGCATACGCAGTCTTGGAACGATCTCATTTGGAGCATGTTTAGAGAAATCCTGTTCATAGGCTGAAAGGATTCGTTTCTGAATTTCACGCACCTCGTTAAAATCCTTATTCTCTGCGAAGCTTTGAACAGCTTCGGGCATACCGCCAACAAAGTAATATTGCTTCAAAGCATCAATATACGTTTGCTTAAAGCTTGTAATCATTTGGAAGTCTTGCGTATCAAGGAGTTCGGCAAATCGTTCCTTGTCGGTTGCCATCAGGAACTCCTTGAAGGAAAGCGGATAAAGCTTTAAGAAATCCACCTTGCCAACGGGGAAAGATGTACCTTGATGTAAGGCAATACCGAGCAAAGAACCGGCGCACACAATGTGATACTGAGGTGCATTTTCATAGAAATATTTAAGAGACGCAAGTGCTCTTGGAACTTCCTGTACTTCATCAAAAATCAGCAATGAATTGTCAGGATCGATTTTACGCCCTACATACAGTTCCAATCCCATAATCAGACGGTCGGTATCCAAGTCGGAAGCGAATAACTCTGCCATTCTGGAGTTGGAGTCGAAGTTAATATATACGGTATCCGCATATGCCTGTCGGCCAAATTCTTTCATCAGCCAGGTCTTTCCAACTTGACGTGCACCTTCGATAATTAAAGGTTTGCGTCGTTGGCTTTGTTTCCATTTTAATAGTTTTTCAATAGCAATTCGGTACATATAAGCACCTCCGTTATTTTAATATGAGTATATTATAGCACGCAATTACAAAAATTACAACGAGTTTTCAAAAAAATATTACACTTTTTACAACGAATAAGACTTTGGTGCTTAAAATGTTTTTTATATTGTTTGATTAGAATAGGGTAATCGCCTGTGTAAATTACTTGACTTATCGATACTTTTGTGGTACAATGTTGATACAAACAAGGAAAGGTGGAACAACAATATGGAAAAAGTTGTCGCAGATTCCGATTTTGTAGGAGAAATTTTCGGTTATACTCGAATTTCTGTGGATATTGAACGTGAAGAAGATGTAAATACAAGCATAGAAAATCAGATAAGCGTTATAAATGATTTTGTTTTCAAGAATTTCCCCAAATGCAGCTTGAAGATATATAAGGACAGAGACCGCTCAGGTTACACCTTTGAGCAAAGGGAAGAATACCAAAAAATGCGTGTTGATCTACTTGATGGTAAGTCGAAAATTCTGATTGTTAAGGACCTTTCGAGATTTGCAAGGCGAACAAGCTACGGTCTTGGTGAATTTGAGCGTCTTATTGAATCGGGCGTAAGAATAATTTCCATTATGGATAATATTGATTATCCCACAAAACCAAATGATTGGCTTTTGATTCAATTCCACTTTATGTATAATGAGATGCCGGTCACGGAGACTTCACGAAAGGTGAAAATTGTCGTTTCTGACCGTCAGAAGAAGGGCGATTGGATATGTGCTGCCCCATATGGTTACGTTTTGTCAGAGAAGAAAAACAGGCAGTTTGATGTTGTGCCGGACGAGGCACAAATTGTAAACAAAATATTTAGTCTTTACAATGATGGCTGGGGATACAAAAAAATCGCAAATCTTTTGACAGAAAAGCATATTCCGACACCGAGGACAAAGGAAAAAGAAAGGGCGGAGGCTGAAGGAGAACCCTATTCAAGAAAATATAACAGTGCTTGGAGCACCGCTACAATTCAAGGGATTTTGCGGAATGATTTTTACATCGGCACCTTGCGTCAGCACAAATACACGAGAAAAAAGATAAACGGCAAGGAGATAAGAGTTCCGGAAGATGAGAGCTTTGTGTTTGAAAAAAATCACGAAGCTATAGTTGACGATAAGACTTTTCTTTATGCGAAGGAGAACCTTAAGCAACGCTCGAGGGCAAATTACCGAGGCATAAAAAAATATGACACAGCATTTTCCGGATTTCTCCTTTGTGGAGATTGTGGGGGTCCCATGTTTTCAATGAGCCGTAGCGACATTCCTGCGGCTTACAGATGCAGTACCTATCATAAAAGAGGGACAAAAGGCTGCGAATCTCACCATACGAGAGTGGATTTTCTCACGGGTGTTTTGAAGGACTATATCAGAATGGTTAAGCAAAATTCCGAGAAAATGATAGCGGAGCTTGAAGGCTCGATAGCCAGTGAAAAAAAGGTTGTCCGGGATAGCGACAAGCTGATAAAACAACTTGAAAATTCGCTTTACAGAGCAAAGGAAGAATTAAAGCAAACCACAAAACAAAGGATAAGCGATATTGCAAAAAATCCCGATGATGCTGATATTATTTCGGAAACATACGAAGCGATTGAAACTGAGCTGAAAAACAAGATGCGCGGACTTACAGAGCAGATGAAATCTGCCACAGACGAGAGAAATAACATCGTCGAGATCAATCGTGTTGCAAAAACTGTTTTTGATGTTTTTGACAGCATTTTGGAAAAAGATAAGCTGGGCAAAATGGATATTGGTCTGATAGTCGAAAAGATAACGGTTTACAAGGGCGATATGATAGATATAAAGCTTAAACCCGACATTGAACAGCTATTGAAGATCGGAACTTTGCCCACTCGGGAGGAAACCGTAAATTTTAATTTTGACAGTATAGGTAGCGCATTTAGTACAAATTACATCTATAAGTCGGCAAACAGATCGACTAAGGCTTATACTGTCAATGTTGTATGTGAAGGCGACCCGCTGGAGATTTACACAGACAGAGAGGGGGAAGTCATTTTCAAAAAATATTCACCCATAGGAGAACTTGCTTCGTTTGCTGCACAGTATGCGGAGACTCTTCATAAGACGTGCTCACTGTCTGTTGTAATATGCGATAGGGATGCTGTTATTGCGTGTTCCGGCGTTCCGAAGAAAGAATATGCAGATCATCGCCTGTCAAGTGAACTCGAATCTATAATTGAGGGCAGAAACCTTTATGTTTGGCATGAAGGCGATGAAAAAATACCCGTTATTTCCGATGGCGGTTCGCATTTTGTGAGCTGTGCTATGCCGATAATGAGCGAGGGAGATATAATAGGTTGTGTTGCATCACTTTGTTCAAATACTGCCGAGCGTCCCTCTGAGCAAAGTATGACAGATATTGAGAGCAAACTCATTCTTACCGCTGCAGGATTTCTTGGAAAGCAGCTGGAAAGTTGACAAAAACGAAAAGATTAAAAGAGCACCTGTGAAATGCGTTTTTTTGTATTTCACAGGGCTTTTTGTAAATAAAAGAATAAGTTCGGCGACAATATTTTGCTTTACTCTTGATTTTAAGAAAATTTTATAATATAATATACAATGTATATTTGTTTATGTTTGTATGTATGGAGGAAGAAATGGAAAGAGTATCAAAGCATAATTATTATCTTGATATAGCGCAGACGGTTTCCGAACGTTCGACCTGTCTCCGCCGTTGCTATGGGGCTATAATAGTTAAAAATGACGTGATTATTTCAACAGGATATAACGGCGCTCCGAGAGGCAGAAAAAATTGCAGTGACCTCGGCTTTTGTCAACGTGAACATTTGGGGATTCCGAGAGGAGAGAGATACGAGCTTTGCCGCTCGGTACATTCCGAGGCGAATGCCATAATTGCCGCACCCAGAGAGCAGATGTTGGGTTCTACACTTTATATGGTTTGCACAGAGCCTTTGACAGGCATGATAATTGGTGGAAGCAATAGTTGTATGATGTGTAAAAAGCTGATAATCAATGCCGGTATTTCAACGGTTATAATCAGAGACAATAAAGAAGAGTACCGTATAATAGATGTAAATGAATGGATCGAGGACGATGATTCTCTTAGCGGAAAATTCGGATATTGATACATAAATTAAAAGGAAGTTTTTGATTGATGATTTCTATACTTGAGAGTCCGTCTGCATTGGCAGAAAAAATCAAAGATAAGAGTAACGATCCGCTGAAGGTTTGCTTTGTCTGTACGGGAAACACCTGCAGATCTCCCATGGCGGCGGCGTTGCTTAATGATATGGGGAGAGTGCCTGAGGTTTGCTCCATGTGCCCCCCGAATCTTTTGAACCGACGCCGTATTGTCGCGACTTCTTGCGGAATTGCGGCATCTGAAGGTATACCGATCTCAAGAAATGCAGTATTGGCACTTGAGGAGGCAGGTATCAAAGCCTTGCCCGGCAACGATTACCCTAATCACAGAGCAAAGAGGGTCGATATTAGCGATCTTGCTTTGAATGATATAATAATCGGAATATCGTCATCTCATGCGATGGCTCTTATAGGAGCCTTTCCGCAATTTGCTTCAAAAATAACGTGTATGGATGAAGACATTCCCGATCCATTTGGTATGGATCTTGACGATTATATTTCTTGTATGGATAAGATACGCACATCTATTGAGCGTATGTTTTTTGAAAATGGGGAAAATTGAGTTTGAAGTAGTGCGTATATCGGAGAGGCATCTTGACGATATCGCAGAGATAGAAAGATTGTCTTTTTCGCACCCTTGGACACGGGAGGGGCTTATGACTCTTGTCCGAGAGAATGGGGTGGGCTTTGCCGCGATAGACAAAGAAAGCGGAAAGGTACTTGCATATGCAGGTATGGTCATAGCGGCAGATGAGGGAAGTATTACTGATGTCGCAACTCACCCGAATTATAGACGCCAGGGATTGGCGAAAGCGGTAATGGATGAAATTTTGCGTTATTGCGAATTGAACGCTGTTTCGTCTGTTGCTCTTGAGGTAAGAGAATCGAATGAGTCTGCTATAGCTCTTTATGACGGTCTTGGATTTGAAATAGTAGGAAAGCGTCCGCGTTTTTACCGTTCGCCCGTTGAAGATGCCTGTGTTATGATTAAGCGTTTGTGAAAAATAGGAGAAATATGTTTATACTTGGAATTGAAAGTTCTTGCGATGAAACCTCTGCCGCAGTTGTTGAAATGTCAGATGGAAAGCGAGAAATAAAAGCCAATATCGTGGCGTCGCAAATAGAGGTTCACCGTTTATACGGCGGTGTTGTTCCCGAGATTGCCAGCCGTGCTCATATTGAGACAATATCAAAAATTACATATGAAGCACTTGATACGGCGGGAATAACGCTATCAGACGTTGGTGCTATAGGCGTTACAGCATTTCCCGGACTTATAGGTGCACTTTTGGTTGGAGTTAATTTTGCAAAATCATTGGCTTATGCAAATGGTATCCCGTTGGTTGCGGTCAATCATGTTCACGGACACGTTTCGGCAGCGTTGCTTTCAGAGCCTTCTCTTGCCCCGCCATTCTTGGCGCTTGTCGTATCGGGAGGGCACACCTCAATATATAAGGTGAATTCCTACACGGATTACGAAGAGATAGGCTCAACGAGAGATGATGCGGTGGGAGAATCCTTTGATAAGGTCGGAAGAGTTATAGGGCTTCCTTATCCCGGCGGTGCGGCTTTGGACAAGCTAGCATACGAGGGGGACAAAAAGGCGATAAGTCTGCCTTCTCCTGCAATCGTGGGAGATAATTTGGATTTTTCGTTCAGCGGTCTTAAAACTGCGGCTCTTAACTATATAAATCAAGCTGAGCAAAAGGGCGAGGAGATAAATAAAGCCGATCTTGCCGCTTCTTACACCTATGCTGTTACAAGAGCAATATCAAAGAAGATTTCAGCCGCAATAGAGCAAACGGGTATGAAAACTCTTGTCATGGCAGGAGGGGTTGCGGCAAATTCACACCTGCGAAAAGCTGTAGGAGACGTATGCGGAGCAAAAAAGGTACGCTTTGTATGTCCGCCGCTTTCACTTTGCGGGGATAATGCGGCGATGATAGCGGCAGCGGCGTATCATGAATTTGAAAAGGGAAATTTTGCAGACACTTCTCTCAATGCTTCTGCTACGGAATAGAAGTTCTTGATTTGGAATAAATGCGTTTTGTCAATGCCTTAAAATGATTTTTTTGCAATTTGTCAGTTTTCACTATGTTTCAAATAAGTCTAACCCTCGAAAAATGAAGAACAAGTTTTTAACATAACTTTTCCACAGGTTGTGGAAAAACTCGTTCAAATATTCCGAAAAAATTTATAAAAACGGATGATTTTGCCCCTAAACCCACCAAAATAAGGGGTTGTCTGTGGAAAAGTCTGTTGAAACTGTTGATAACTTTTGATTTTTTTGAAGTGGAAAACTTTGTTGTTTGTTGAAAAGCTTCATAATTTGGAAAAGTTTGGTGTTTTTTAAGTTAATCGGCATTTTGTATAAAAAGCGATTTTAATATCCAAAAAATGACTGTAAAATACAAAAAATATAGACCATAAAATCGGAATTATCAATTCCGCGAGAGATATAATTTGATGTCTGTCAAACAATTTTATACACATATCGAATTTAATTATAGAAAGGATAATCTCTGATATGGATAATAGAGAGATAGATTCTTGCATAGAAAAAAATAATGTTGAAATAAAGGAAGACACCCCTATGCCGAAGGCTTATGTTTCTTCTGCGGTTATAAAACGTTTGCCGAGATATTTCAGATATTTAAGAGAACTTATAAGAAATGGCAAGATGCGCATAAGCTCAAGCGAGCTTTCTAAAATCATGAAGGTTTCCGCTTCGCAGATAAGACAGGACCTTAACTGCTTCGGAGGCTTTGGTCAGCAGGGTTACGGATATAACGTAAAGTACCTCTATGCAAAAATAAGCGAGATATTGGGAGTTAACTGCAATTTCAGAGCTATCATCGTAGGTGCGGGAAACTTGGGCAGGGCACTCGTTCGCAATCCGATGTTCACAAAGCGTGGAGTTTACACCGTTGCTATGTTTGATATTGATACAAGGATAGTAGGAAATACGGTCGCGGGAGTAAGCGTTCACCCGCTTGATGAGCTTGAGGATTTTTGTCAGAGAAATTTTATTGATATCGCTGTGCTGACCTTACCTAAAGAATCCGCTCAAGAGATAACTGAAAGACTTGTAAAGGCGGGCGTATGCGGGATTTGGAATTATACGGGAAAAGAGCTTGATATTCCAAACAAAGACGTTAAAATAGTAAACGTGCATCTGGGAGATTCACTTATGACGCTTTGTTATGAGCTGAATCAGATGAGAAATTCTGATAGAAAAAAAGAAAAAAGTAAAGATAACTGATCATCAAAGGAAAGGGGAGAGGGAAAGGTGAAATCAACCTTCAATTACGGAAATGCCATAGCGGTATTGCCTCGGTCTGCTTTTGAAAAGCTTGATAAGGCGACGAAAAAGGATATAAAATTGCTTTTTGCTTTAGCTTGCGAGCCTTCCTTGATGAATGACGGCGAGAAAATGACAGATGAGCTGATATCTCTGACGGGACTGAAAAGAGAAGAAATAGAAAACTCTCTTTCGTTTTGGAGAGGAGCGGGCGTCATTGAAATAATTGAAGAGGAGCTTGAGGTAACAGAGCCTAAAAAAGCAGATACAACAGCTCTTGATCCTAAGGCCGAGACAAAAAAACTGAGAAGTGAAGACTCTCTTCCTAAATATACAACCGAGGAATTGACAGGACTTCTTGAAAGGCGGGCCGAATATAAGGGACTTATCGACGAATGTCAACAGATTTTCGGAAAGGTATTCAATACCGGCGAGATAAATATTTTGGTAGCCTTGACAGATTATCTCGGTCTTGACAGCGAATACATACTTTTATTGTTTGCTTATTGCGGTAAAATGGAGCATAAATCTGTGAGAACGGTTGAAAAACTTGCGCACAAGTTCCTCGATGAAGAGATCACAGATGCGGAGACTCTTAGTGAGAGGTTGCGGTTCATGGAGCGCTCAGCGGAGGCCGAGTATAAGATAAAGAAGATATTCGGCATAACGGCAAGAGCGTTTACAAAAAAAGAGAAGGTCCTTATTGAAAAATGGCTTTCCGAATATAATTACGACGTTGAAATTATCGAGAAGGCTTATGAGCTCACGATCGACAGTACACAAAATCCGTCGCTTCCGTATGCGGGTGCGATAATGGACCGTTGGCACAGCGAGGGATTTTTGACTCTTGAGCAGATTGAGAAGAACATAGAGGATAATAAAAAGAGCAAAGCACCGAAGGGAAGCAGCTTTGACACAGACGATTTCTTTGAAGCAGCTCTGAATCGTAATTTTAAGGGGAAATGACGGAGGATAGCATATGGGATATAGCACAGAAAACATAAAGCGTGTAAAGGAAAGCTATGCTTCAAAACAACTTGCGGCACAAAACGAAGCGAATAACAGACGTGCAGAGTTATATGTTAAATTACCGGAGCTTAAAGAAATTGACAGAGCGATCGCTGATCTTGGTCATGCGGCAGTCCGTGAGACTATAGGTGGCGGAGAAGGAGCTTCGGCTCGTATAATGCGAATGAAGGAGCAGAGCCTTGAGCTTCAGGAAGAACGCAAAAAGTTCCTTATAGCAAACGGCTACCCTGCAGATTATACGCAGGTTCATTATGAATGTGACAAATGCAACGATACGGGATACATAGATACGAAGATGTGCGACTGTATGAAGCGAGCTTTGCTTTTGGCAGGATACGAGACTTCGGGTATAAAAAACCTGATGCAGACTCAGACGTTTGATTCCTTTTCGCTTGATTATTACAGACAAAATGGTAAGATCTATGAGAGCATGAAGCATAATTTCGAGACGATGAAAAATTTTGCTGAAAATTTTTCGGATTCTTTGGGCGAAAATATTGCACTTTTCGGCGGTACGGGACTTGGAAAAACTCATCTTTCGACATCGGTTGCCAAAACCGTTATCGACAGGGGCTTTGACGTGCTTTACGTAACGGCAGTAGGTATGATAGCTGATTTTGAAAAAGAGAGATTCGGAAGCGGTTATTCGGATACAGACGTTGGAGCACTTTCCCGTTATTATAACTGCGATCTTCTTATTGTTGACGATATTGGGACAGAGGTATCAAATCAGTTTACGGTATCGGTACTTTATAACGTGCTGAACACTCGTTTGAATAAGAAAAAATCGACCATTATAAGCACTAATTTAACTCCCGCCGAGCTTCGCACGAGATATTGGGACCGAATTGCCAGTAGAATATTCGGTGAATATACGGCACTCTTGTTTGAGGGAACCGATATCAGAATGCAGAAACTGAAGTCACAAAAACGATAATGAATAAAAAAACGGTACACGGATAAAATAAATGTGTACCGTTTTTGTTTTGAAAGGATTTTTGAAATGGAAAAGACACCTGAACTTCTTTGCTATATTTATAAAAATGTAAAAATGGGTTCTGACGCTATAATAGATTTATTACCAAAGGTCGATGACAGCAGTTTTCGCTCGGCTCTGACAAATCAGCTAAGTGGATATGAAAAAATTGCAGACGAGGCCGAAAAACAACTCACCCCCTTAGGAATAAAGCCGAAGGAAGAGCCTGTGATGAAAAGAGCGATGGCAAAGCTTGGTATAACTATGAATACTATGACAGACGCGTCTGTTGGGCATATGGCAGAAATGCTTATAAAAGGCTCAACTATGGGAATTACCGATATGACGAAATACGTTCGTGAATTTGAGGGACAGGGCTGTCCCGAGCAGGCACTCAAGCTTGGCAGAGAACTTATTACGTTTGAGCAGGAAAACGTAGAGAAAATGAAGACGTTTTTATAACAAAAAAGCGGTTGCTCACAGATAAGTGAGACAACCGCTTTTAACTTTTATACGTTGTAGTATTCATCAAGAACGGAGCAATCATCGTTTTTTTCTTCAATGTTAAGAGTAAATTTTGTGCGCTCTGCTTGTGCTCCTTTGAATTCGACTAAATAGTCAAGGTAGAGCTTGCCGTTCTCAAGAAGCTGATTTTCAACCTTTAGTGTGTGAACGCAAAGTTCAAAAGGCATTATAGGCGTTTCATAAACGCATATATGACGTACTCCGGCTTCAAACACCATAGCGGTGGTTACGCTTCCTCCTCGGAGCATAGTTATAAGTTTGGGATTGTTTTTATCAAATGAAATATTTGTGTTCGCACCCTCCATACCGGTAAGCTCGCTCTCGCTATAGATTATCTCTACACGATTTTCGTCAGCTCTTAAAAAGCCTTCGGTCGTGAGCTCCAGAAGGTCGCTCGAATTTTCTTCATCGGCTGAGTCCACCGCAATTCCGTCCGTGTTATACGTATCATCGGTATCTTCATCGTCTTCCATAGAACTGAAGATACTGTCCATAAGTGTTTTTGAAAGTTCAAATTGCTTTGAGGATATTTTTATTTTTATTTCCTTTTCCATTTTAATTCTCGCTTTACATAATTATAAGTATTAGAATCAATCTCATTCGGCAATAATATTTTCAAATGAAAAACAGAGGTGCTTAAATGAGAGGAATAACTAAGAAAATACACAGCTTTTTTGAGATTTTCCCAAGAGATGTAAAACAAACGCTTTTTACGTTTGTAGTATCTGTAACGGTAATGAGCACATTGCTTTTTACACTTGCTTTTGTTATTTCCGAAGAAAACGTAGGAGAAGAACGTATCGTAACCGATTTTTGCGAATGTGGGCTTGAGCCGTATATCGAAGCTATCGAAGATGACGAGCCTATGCCTGTGGCACTTGAGGTCATAGAGTGCGGAACGGCAGAAGATATAGAGTTGGCTTTACTTGCAAGAGCAATAGATAAGGCTGTTCCGAATGAGATATATGCTGTCAGAGTAGCGGTTGGGGCGGTGTTGTTAAACAGATGTGACAGCGACGCTTTTCCGTCATCTCTTTCAGCTGTTATAAGAAGTGCGGAGCTTTATCCCGACAGCTTTGAGAGCGATTTGCCGGAACGTACGGAGCATGCAGCAAGGGACGCTTTTCTTGGCGTTGATCCCACAATGGGAGCACTTTACGTTATGAAATTAACGGACAAGCTCTATGATGAGTACTCCGAGCGTATTTGCGCCATATACGGAGACTATGTATTCTTGAAATGATATTATACAACATTTTACCGCCTTTGTCAATCAAATGTGATTGACAAAGGTTTTTTGGTATGCTAAAATAATTTTGCAGAGTATGTTATGAGTTGAGAGAGGAGGAAATTTTGAAAAAATATAATAAAATTCTGAACGTGGTTATAATCATAGGTGCATCATTTATGTTTATCAACTACTTTTCATATCTTATAAAGCTCTTTTTCTGGAGTGAGGGTGTGTTGCCTTATATAGTTGCCTTTGGCGTGGTTATACTTCTTCCTCTTATTCTATATCTTGGCAAAAAAGGCGTTTTTGGGAGGATATTCGGAAAGATATATCCTTTTTTGAAGACCTTTTTTGCCATAGGACTTGCTTTTTATACGGTGAGCTTTGTCTGTCTTTGTGCTTATATATTTGCACAGGAGCATAATTCTCCGAATGTGTCCGATCTGCCGAAGGATACTTATATTATAACTCTTGGTGCAAAGGTGGAATCAAACGGAGAGCCGGGAAAGATACTGAGGCGGCGTCTTGATACTACATATAAATTGCTTTACGCAAGAGAAGACCTTATGTGCATAGTAAGCGGCGGACAGGGAAGAGACGAGCCGATAAGTGAAGCCGCGTGCATGAAAAATTATCTTGTTGAGAGAGGGATATCGCCCGAACGAATCATAATAGAGGATAAAGCCCGCAACACTATAGAAAATATCGAAAACACTCTTGCGATTGTTGAAAAAGCAGATGGTTATGGCGGTTTTGCCGTTGTGACAACTAATTTTCACCTGCCGAGAGCTAAATTTCTCTGTGAGAGGCTTGGCGTTGATATGGATAAAGCGTATTTTTACAGTGCTCCCAATACAGGCTATATTTATCTGTATACTATCCTTGTAAGAGAATATATGTCATATTGCAAACTATTTTTGCTTGGAACGTAAAACAAAACAGAGCCTCACAATTTCGTGAGGCTCTGTTTTTTATGAGTAGAATGTATGATTACCAACTGTCATAATGTATTTGCGGTTGTTTGAGACCCAAAGGTTTGTTGAGATCGCTTCGTTAAGAAAATATAGGATATCGTCAGAGAGTGTATACCCCTCAAGACATATCTTTGCCGCGATAATACTGCTCTGGGTAGGCTCTTCATAAATCGTTCCGCTTGCGGCGGGAGTGAACTGAACGCCGAATTTTGTGTCAAAAATAACGTCATATACCGTATCTGGAAAGTTGTCGCTGCGAGTTCGGTTAAGCACGACGTTTCCGACCGCTATCTGCCCCATAAGGCTTTCCCCTCTGCTCTCGGCAGATATGATACGGGAGAGCCAGTAGAGCACTTCTTCGTCGTAAACGTCTGAAGCTGACTCTGCACGGCCTAGGCCCGATGTCAGATTAACGTATCCGATGCTTACGTCGTTACTTGTACGCCATTCGACCTCAAGTCCGAAGGCTTTAGCGAGAACTCGTACAGGCACGTAAAGTGTTCCATCAATAATTATTATACCGCTCGGGCAGAAAAAAGCTCTGTCATTTACGAGAATATACTGTTTTTCACTTGGAACAGATATATCAAGTCCTACCGAGCGAACGTGAGCTGTGCGACTTGAATTATCCCAACTTACTTCCCCCCCGAATATAGAGCAGAAGCGACGCAGGGGAACATATGTTACCGCATCAATGAGAAGCGCGCCCTCGCCTGTGCTACTATCGAGAATAAACGTGCCATCGAGAACGACCGACACCGGAGTTATTATTGATTTGCTCTCGGCAGAGATAGGTACTATTGCTGCAAACATTATCGGCAGTAAAGCAATAAGCAGGCATAGCAATTTTTTTGTTTGATTTCTTTTTTTCATCTAAATTGTAATCCTTTCACTGTTAGTATTTGCGTTTGCCATAGCTGTCATTCACTTACTGAAATGATATTGCTGTGTATATTTTACTATAGATTTCCCATCTTTTCAACGCACAAATTATGGCAAACGGTCTATGATGGTATTGTTTGGCTAAAAGATGCTATATTATTCATTTGAATAAAAAAACGAAAAAACCGCCGTGACTTTGATGCCACGGCGGTTTTTTTTAAGTCTTGGAAGAGCGTTTGAGTCTGATGTATAGACCGAGAAGAGCTTTTCCGTTAAAGGGAATAAGGGGATAAAGGTAGGAGCGGCGGCGATTTGCCGTTTTGTTTGTACATATGAGAATTAGCGTCAGCAAAAGTCCTGCACCAAAGCCCCAATAATTGAAGAGAGCTGTAAGAATGAGGGTTATAACACGCAAAAATTTGAAAGCGTAACCGAGTTCAAAGCTTGTTTGAGTAAAGGTAGCTATTGAAATATACGCCATATATAAAATGACCTCGGGCAAGAGCCAACCGACGTCAACCGCAAAATCTCCGAGAATAAGACCTCCGACGATAGAGAGAGAATTTGCAAGCATACTCGGAGTATTCATTGAGGCGAGCTTTAGTCCGTCAAGGAAAAATTCAACTAAGAGCAGCTGTACTATTATAGGAATTTTTGCCTGTGATGCGGGAAGCACAAAGTTTGCCCAATTCGGTACGATTTCGGGATTTTTTATCAGCAGATACCATACGGGAGTGAGTATAAGAGTTGACCAGAAAACTATGTGACGAACAAGACGCAGATAACTGCCCGTGAGTGGTGGGTAATAAAAATCGTTCGTCTCTTGCATAAAATCAAAGATCGTTGTCGGTAAAATCATAGCTTCGGGCGAGTTGTCGCAGAGAATTATTACGCTCCCCTCAAGTATTTGAGCGACAGCGGCATCGGGGCGTTCGGTGTTTCTGATCTTTGGAAAGGGGTTATACCAACGTGTTTTTATAAGACATTCTGTAAGCGACTGATGTCCGAGCGTAAGGGACCCTGTGTCTATATTTTTGAGCTTTTCTTTCAGATAATCAACATATTCGGGATCGGCTTTGTCAGCAAGATAGCAAAGGGCAATATCGGTTTTTGTACGCTTTCCGACCGATATATATGTCATTGTAAGAGCGGTGTCTCTTATCCTGCGGCGTATAAGTGCTGTGTTTGCGATGAGGGTTTCAACAAAACCGTCTCTTGCACCCCTCATAACTCTGTCATTTTCGGGTTCTTGAGTTTCACGGGCAGGGTAGGAGCGTGAATCTATGAGTATTGCTTTATCCTCAAAGCTACTGCCAAGCATCAGCGTTGCACCGCTGAGCATCATTTGTATCATATTGTCAAAATCCTCTGTTACCTCAGCCTCAACATACGGCAGGTGAGATATCAGAAATTTGTCTGCACTATCCTCAGAAGTCTCCCCTAATCCATCAAGAGAGAGAAAATAGATCATCAGCTTTTCCATAACTCCGTCTTTTACAAATCCGTCGATATAATACAGGGTGATCTCGTCATTGCCTATCTTCATAACTTTTTTCAAGAGATCAAAGCTTTCGTTGACACGTAATTCTTTGTCCAAGAGAGCAACGTTTTCTCTGTAAAATTTACTTAATCTTCGCATACTTACCACCTCGGTTATTTAATAATTATATTTTGTCACAGCAGGAATCTCTTTATTACAAAAAAATGCGGTATATTTTGTTAAGCCTCGTAATAAATTTTAATAGTTACTTTACGAAAATGAGAAAAGGTGGTATAATTATGAAAAAGAAACTGTTTTTGGCGGCTACTCTCGTTTTGCTTGCCTTATGCTTTGTCACAGTCGGTTCTGCTGCGACGGACGTTCCCGTTTCTGTGGGATTGAAGGTTCTCGCCGCAAACACAGATATGGCAAAAACCGCGCTTGTAGGCGACAATATCGGATTTTCGAGAGATGATTTCAAACGTGCTCTGAATATCTCAAGCGTCGGTGCGATAATTCTTGAAGAGGTTCCCGAGGCTATGGAGGGCAGACTTTTGCTCGGTTCTTCTGCTCTTGCCGCAGGTCAGAGTATTTCGGGCTCGGATCTTGACAGATTAACTTTTGTTCCCGCATCCGATGCCGTTCGGAGAAGTAGCTTTGTGTTTACAAGAGGCGATGGGTATTCGATCAAATGCAACTTGTATTTTGTTGAGGAAATGAATTATAGTCCCACGGTCAGTCTTGCGGCGGAAAGCTCACTTACGGTAAATACTCATGATATGGTATCAAAGGTAGGACAGCTTGACGCATATGATCCCGAGGGAGATAAATTTGTTTATGAAATCGTTTCGTACCCTGCAAACGGCTCGCTTGTTCTGCTTGACAGAGAAACGGGAAGATATGTTTACACTCCAACGGGAGCTTTTACAGGTAACGACAGCTTTTCATACGTTGCAAGAGATATTTACGGAAATTATTCAGCGAGTGCAAGTGTTGCGGTGAACGTGCGTGAGCGTGCGACATCTGTAACGTTTGGTGATATTGATAATTGCAACGTATATAATGCGGCATTGACTATGGTTGAAAACTCGCTTATGAGCGGTACTGAGATTGACGGAGTGACCTATTTTATGCCGGCTCAAAGCATTACTCGTGCAGAGTTTTTGGCAGTCGCTATGAGAGCGGCGGGAATAAGCGATCCCGGAAGAGCTGTTACAACTGTTTTTGATGATGATGCCGATATTCCGGGAGAATTTAAGGGATACGTAAGTGCGGCATATCAGCTCGGCTTCATAAATGGCTCGGAGGTTGACGGAAAGCTCTGCTTTATGCCAAATGCTATTGTTACAAGAGCCGAGGCGGCAGTTATGCTAAGCGGTATTATCTCATCTGACAAAAAAGCAAACGCGTCCGTTATTCTTCCTGTTTTTGCAGACAGTAATGAACTTCCGCTGTGGGCTAGTGAGGCTATTTACAGTATGAATTCACTTGGAGTTATGCCAACGATCGAAGGCTTTGCTTCCCCTGATGAGATTGTCAGCCGAGGAGATGCGGCTCAGATGTTTGAGGCTGTTATAAACCTTTTTGAATAAAAACGGAGTAATAAATTAATATGAAAAAAGAAAAAAATAAAGAGATTGAAAAAAAGTTTCTTATAAAATATCCGAGGAAAGATTTTCTTGACTCGATACCGTCCTGCGACATAAGTGAGATAGTTCAAACTTATCTTATTTCCGAGGAGGGAGTTACTCGCAGAGTACGCAGCCGACGCTATGCTGATGAAGTGCGATATACCAAAACCGAAAAGAGACGCATAAGCGATATGAGTTGCTTTGAGGACGAGAGAGAAATAAGCGAGAGTGAGTATTTAGATGCACTTGAGTTTGCAGATCCTACCAGATGTCAGGTCAAGAAAACAAGATTGCTCAAAAAAAGCGGAGCTCATATTTTTGAGATAGATATTTATCCTTTTTGGATCGATAGAGCGATAATGGAGGTTGAGCTTTCGAGCGAGGATGAAAGCTTTACTTTGCCAAAGGATATAGAGATAATACGTGACGTTACAAGCGATCACCGTTATAAAAATATTTCTCTTGCATATGAGATACCGAATGAATAAAAAACACCGTATGCCAAAAGCTTGGCATACGGTGTTTTTTAATTTATACAGATGCTACAACCTTCTTGTAGTTCTTTTTGCCTCGTCTTACAACGATGCCTTCTTTCATGTCTTCGGGCGTATAACAAGCCTTAATGTCAGTTACCTTGTCGCCGTCAACCGAGACTCCGCCTTGCTCTACAGCTCGTCTTGCCTCACTCTTTGAGGGAACGAGACCTGCTTTTACAAGAATGGTGAGAATATCGATAGACCCGTTCTCAAAGTCTGCGGCAGACAATGTTTCGGTAGGCATATCTGCAGAAACACCTGCGCTGAACAGTGCTCTCGCACTTGTCTGTGCCTTTTGGGCCTCGTCCTCACCGTGAACGAGCTTTGTAAGCTCGTATGCAAGAATCTCTTTTGCTGTGTTGAGCTGACTGCCTTCCCACTTATCCATTTCGTCTATCTGCTCAAGCGGCAGGAACGTAAGCATACGAATACACTTGAGAACGTCGTTATCCCCAACGTTTCTCCAATACTGATAGAAATCGAAAGGAGAAGTCTTGTTCGGGTCAAGCCATACTGCATTTCCAGCAGTTTTACCCATCTTTTTACCTTGCGAGTCTGTAAGAAGGGTGATAGTCATAGCGTTTGCGTCCTTGCCGAGCTTTCTTCTTATAAGCTCGGTACCGCCAAGCATATTAGACCACTGGTCGTCACCGCCGAATTGCAGGTTGCAATCATAATGCTGATATAGATAATAGAAGTCATAAGACTGCATTATCATATAGTTGAATTCAAGGAAAGAAAGACCTTTTTCCATTCTTTGCTTATAACACTCGGCTCTGAGCATATTATTTACAGAGAAGCAAGCTCCAACGTCACGAAGCATATCTACGTAATTAAGGTTTAAGAGCCAATCCGCATTGTTTATCATGAGTGCTTTTCCCTCGGAAAAGTCGATGAACTGCTCCATCTGACGCTTAAAGCAAGCGGCGTTATGGTCGATATCCTCTTTGGTGAGCATTTTTCTCATGTCAGTACGGCCTGATGGGTCGCCTATCATTGTTGTGCCGCCGCCGATAAGAGCAATAGGCTTGTTTCCTGCCATCTGAAGTCTCTTCATAAGTGTAAGTGCCATGAAGTGACCTGCAGTTAAGCTGTCTGCCGTGCAGTCAAATCCTATATAAAACGTCGCCTTACCGTTATTGATAAGCTCCTTTATCTCACTTTCGTTCGTTACTTGGGCAATCAGACCTCTTGCGACGAGTTCTTCATAAATTTTCATTATTTATCTCCTTAGATATTACATACTAATACCGATATTATAAACTACTTCACAAAATTTGTCAATAAGAAATGCTCAAAAGCGTTTTTTGAAAGTTGACATCTTCACTACTTTGTGGTACAATATAGTAAAATGTAGATTTGTGTCACATTTGAGGAACTTTTAGATTAAAACGGAGAAAATATGGAATTTGACAAATCGCAGTTGATGCGAGGGACGCTTGAGGGGTGTATACTCAAGGTTATCTCGTGCAAAACCACCTATGGATATGAGATACTCGAATACTTAAAGAAGCACGGCTTTTGTGATATTGCGGAAGGGACGCTTTATCCGCTTCTTCTGCGTCTGGAAAAGCAGGGAAGTATAAGCAGTGAGATGAAAGCTTCACCGCTCGGCCCTAAAAGAAAGTACTTTAGCATAACGGATAAAGGAAAGAAGTACCTTGAAGAATTTGAAAAATGTTGGCTTTCGCTCAGCGACTCGGTCAGCAAGATAATCTCAGGAGGAGAAGCTGATGAATAAGGAATATATAGCACTTTTGGGTAAGCTTTCAAAGGATAACAGAAAAACTATTAAAAAGATGCAACATTATCTCGAGACCTGCTATTTGAATGAAGTGGTTTTTGAGGATATGATGTGTGACCTTGCGGGTATGGCACTTGAGTGTCAGGAGCGAGGGGAAAGCTTTGATGATTCTATAGGCACAAATTATAAAGATTTTTGCCGTTCACTTGCAAAAAACGCAAAGAAACAGACCTTTCCCGAACGCTTTTTTGATGTTCTCAAATGGATGCTGTATTTTGACGGCATAATTATACCGTTGCTTTACGTTTGCTATGCGATATTCGGCTTTACTGAGCCTCATATTGAGGGCGTTACCATTACCGCCTTTGCGGGACAGCTGTTGATGTATTTCTCGGTATCGACGTTTCTTATTGTCGGTTGGTTTTTGGTTAAGAGATTTACTTATTATTCGCCGACACTCGTTTTGTCGATATATATGGCGGCAGTGATACTTGTATTTCTTCTCACAGACTTTATCGGCGACTATTTCTTCGCTTCTCTTACGGTATCGGTCAATCTTATCATTTGGGCAATCGTTATAGCGGCTTTTCTTCTTATTTGCTATCTGGCTCGTCGTCTTATAGCTATAAGCAATGTTTACAGCAGGAAAAAATGACATATTGAGAGGATAATCATATGAATTTAACGTATTTGGAATCCGAGAAAAAGCAGAAAAACAGTACAGACACGGTTGAGATAAGAGAAGTTAAAAGCAAAAAAGAACTGAAAAAATTCGTGGGATATCCGAGCGTACTTTACAAAGACTGCGAAAATTACGTTCCCGCATTTTTCGGCGATGATATGGACGATTGGAACAAGAAGAAAAATCCCGCTTTTGAGTATTGTGAGGCTAAGTGCTTTCTTGCTTATCGAAATGACGAAATCGTAGGCAGAATAGGAGCGATACTCAGCCACGAGGCAAATAAAAAATGGAACACTAACCGTATGCGTTTTTCGCAGGTTGATTTTATAGATGACGATGAGGTCTCTTCTGCACTTTTCGGAGCTGTTGAAGCGTGGGCGAGGGAAAAAGGATGTGAGGAAGTTCACGGCCCCTTGGGATTTTGCGACCTTGACCGCGAGGGAATGCTTGTCGAAGGATACGATCAGATGAGTATGTATATAACGTACTATAATCACCCTTACTATAACGAGCATCTTGAACGTTTGGGATACGCAAAGGACGTTGACTGGATCGAATATAAGCTTTATATTCCCGATAAGGACAGCAAAAATGCAGAGCTTATGCACAGAATTGCAGAGCGAATGAAAAAACGTATGGATCTGCACGTAGCCCCCCTCAAGAAAAGAAAGGATTACGCTGGGTACATACGAAAGGTCTTCGAGCTTGTAAATAAGGCGTACGCTCCTCTTTATGGTGTGGTTGCATTGAATGAGAGACAGATAAACCGTTATGCCAAGAAGTTTATACCTGTAATCAATCCCGAATTTGCCTGCTTCGTTATGGATAAGGACGAAAATATGGTAGCGTTTGGCGTCAGTGCTCCTTCAATGGCAAAGGCTTTGAAAAAATGCAACGGAAAGCTCTTTCCTTTTGGATTTATCAATGTTTTACGTGCCCTGAAGCAGTATGAGACGCTTGACTTATACTTGATAGCAGTTGATCCGCAGTATCAAAAGCTGGGACTTAACGCAATAGTTATTGACTATATGATAGAGAACGGACATAAGGTCGGTGTAAAGTGTGCGGAAACAGGGCCTCAGCTTGAGAAGAACATAAAGATACTCGATCAATGGAAGCTGTTTGATAAGGATCAGCATAAGCGCCGCCGCTGTTACCTTAAGAGAATTTAAGTATTATAACTGTGTTTTGGTTTAATATTTTCATATTTATGATGTGCTAATTATATATAATTGAAAATAATTAAACATTATAATGTTTGTGATGTGGATAACATACTTAGTAATTGAAACATAAGGAGTTTTAGTTATGAAAAAAAGACAGATCGTAAACATTATTAACTTTGTAAGAGCTATTGAGCCTCGCAAGCCTGAATGGGATTTGTTGCTTCCTGTAAAGGAACAAATAAAATTGATGAAAGAGTATTCTTTGAGAGGAACCTTCCTTTTGCAATACGATGTCTTGATCCGCGATGATTTTATGGATATATTCAAACAGCTTGAACAAAATCAATTTGAGTTTGGCGTATGGTTTGAGGTCGTTCAGCCCTTGGTTGAAGATGTCGGACTCGTCTGGACGGGTAGATTCCCTTGGGACTGGCATACCCACTGTGGCTTTTCTGTGGGATACAACAAAGAAGAACGCAAGAAGCTTATAGACGCTCTTTACGAGAAGTTTAAGAGCCTATTTGGTTATTATCCTCGTGTTTTCGGATCTTGGCTTTACGATAGCTATACTCTTAGATACATTGAAGAACGCTATGGAGCAGATGCTTTTTGCGACTGTAAGGAACAATACGGTACAGACGGATACACCCTTTGGGGCGGATACTATGGTCAGGGATATTATCCGAGTAAGACCAATTGGTTCATGCCTGCAAAAACGGATGAATCTCAGATAAATGTTCCTGTTTTCCGTATGCTCGGAAGCGATCCGATATACCAGTATGACTACAAAATTGATCCTCAAAGAGAAACCCAGCCATTACAGGAGGTTATTTCTCTTGAACCCGGATATCCCGGACATGCCGGTTCGGATGAAAAATGGGTAGATTGGTATATGAAAGAAAACTTTAATGGTGAGTGCTTGTCCTTTGGTTATACACAAGCAGGTCAGGAGAATTCTTTCGGTTGGGATCGTATGCGAGATGGAATTACATATCAATTCCCGTTGTTTGCTCGCTTAAGAGACGAAGGAAAGATTGAAGTTGAGCAGTTCGGAGAGACGGGACGTTGGTATAAGCAGACTTATAAAGAAACCCCTGCTTCATCTATCGTTGCACATACCGCATATGACGATGATAATAAAAATTCTGTATGGTATTGCACGAAGAATTATCGTATCAGTCTTTTCGGAGATGCAGGTAAGATGCGCATAAGAGACTTACATATATTCTCCGAAAAATTCGCAGATCCGTATGAAGATGCTGTATCAACCGGTAATTCCGCCACATATGAAACTCTTCCCTTTATAGATGGTTTCAGATATACAGGATGCGGTGTTTTGGCAGGTGGATACATATCATTTGAAGATAAAACAGAGCCTGAATTTTCAGAACTCGAGTTTGTTGATAATAATGACGGAAGTGCAACTGTAAAGTATGGTGACGTAACGCTGAATCTCTATGATAACGCAATTGAAATAACTGCAGACAAGTCTTTTGTTTTGGAGAACAGAATAGGTCGTGATGGCGATCATATGCCATCATTAAGAAGTGTTTCCGATAAACGA
>JAFYLR010000067.1 GCA_017550115.1 Clostridia bacterium
GGCAGACCATACCCTCTTGAAGCTCGGAAAAGGCGAAGAAGCAATAAAGAGCGGAATATTTATCTGTCGTGACGAGCTTGTCGATTGGTTCGCAGAGGCTCGTGCAGCTCTTAGAGACAATTAACTAAAATAAACATTTTTTAACTCATAAAAATAAAACCGGCTATGGATTTCTCCACAGCCGGTTTGTTTTATGTGCTGAAAAAAAGCATAATAGGTGCTTATGTTTTTTCCTTTATATAGGTTTCTGCCGAAAAAGCGATATATCGAAGAGATGCAATAGCCTCGAGGCATCTGGTTTTTGTTCCGTAACCTTCGCCTGATGCGATAACGGAGCCGTTTTTTGCATATACGAAAAAATTATATCCACCGAGAGCTTGAGGATCCTTGAAAAGCTCTATTTTGGGGCATTTGATCTCGGACGGAGATGTGGTGAGTGTGGCGGCTTCGATCATATCAAGCTCACATTTGTCGCAGAGGGGGGCATCCGAGTTTATGCGAAGACTCGCAATTCCCTTTTTGCATACAGCGAGTGTTTTATATGTTCCGCTGTGAGCAATTGGCTTTCCGCTGACGGTCATGAGGGTGAAGCGGTATTCGCCGGTTGGTGTTTGTGTTATTTCGTAACGTCCGTTTGCCATATTTCCTCCGTTTTATTATCACTGTCTGTCTATCGTTATGACGGCAAAGAAGCTTTGGTCGAGTTCTCTTATTTTTTGCTCCAAGAGAGAGGATATCTCCTCGTTGCTCTTGTTCAATTCAAAAGGAATGGCGGCATCAAAAATGATGTTGGTATGCGTATTTCCGGGGACGATGCGAAAATCGTGTATAGTGATGCGTTCGTCTATTTGCGATGTTATATTTTGCACATCGTGTCGTAGCTTTTCTGTCAGCGGATCGCCTATAGCTATGGGGTCAAGATGGATCACAGCTTGAACGTCGAGCTTTAAGGCGAGATCTTTTTCTATATTGTCGATAGTGTCGTGTGAAATATATATATCTTCAGCACCGTCAACCTCAACGTGAGAGGAAACGAAGCACCTTCCGGGGCCGTAATTATGGATTATAAGGTCGTGAATTCCGAGAATTCCGGGGTGCGAGAAGATGATTTCTTTGATTTTCTCAACTAAGAGTGCATCGGGTGCCGTGCCGAGTATAGAATCGAGAGCCTCTTTGAAAATTTTGATGCCCGAATTTACAATAAACAAAGCAACGATAATTCCCATATATGCGTCAAGCTCAATCGACGTGAAGCGATATATAAGGGTTGCGGCAAGAACCGCAGAGCTTGAGAGAACGTCAGATATACTGTCGGCGGCCGCGGCTTTCATTACGCTCGAATTTATTTTTTTACCGATGCTTCTGTTAAATAAGAAGAGCCAGAGCTTTCCTAATATCGAGATAGCCAAAACTACGATTGCGGCAATGGAAGGGTCTGTTTTCCCGCCCTCGCCGAAAACCTTTTTGACAGACTCAGAGAAGAGCGAAAGTCCTATGAAAATCACAAGAAAGGAAACTATCATAGATGCGATATATTCTATTCTTGCGTGACCGAAGGGGTGTTCCCTGTCCGCCGGTTTTGACGAGATCTTGAAGCTGATAAAGGATATAATGGACGAGCCGGCATCGGACAGGTTATTTACGGCGTCCGCCGTGATAGAAAGCGAAGCGGTGAGTGTTCCGATAATGAATTTCCCCGCGAAAAGCAGTAGGTTTACCAATATTCCGACGATGCTCACGACCGTTCCGTAACGAGCACGTACTTTTGGCGACGAAGTGTTTTCAAAATCCTTTATAAACAAGCGGCATATAATGTTCGTCATAACTTCTCCGTTTATAATTTGAAAAAATATTAACAGTACTCTATTATTTTATCACTTAAAGCAAAAAAAGTCAACTACGGCACTTTTTTATATTTTTGCGAGGATTTCGAGAAAACAAGAAGAGAAAAAACCGAAAAAACTATTTTTTTGGAATAAAACCAATAAAAAATGCCGAAAAGGTGTAAAAATTTTATTAAATATCATTTACAAAAAGAAAAGCGTGTGATATAATACATAGTTGGTAATCAAAATATTTTACATAAACAGGAGGAAACTTCTAATGGCTAAATTAGTCAGAAAAAAGCAACCAATGGATGGTAATACCGCCGCCGCTACAGTGAGCTATGCGTTCACCGAAGTTGCTGCGATCTACCCCATCACCCCTTCCAGTGTTATGGCTGAGCTTACAGACTCTTGGTCTGCAACAGGTCTTAAGAACATTATGGGTGAAGAGGTAAAAGTTACCGAAATGCAGTCTGAGGCAGGTGCGGCAGGTACCGTTCACGGTTCTCTTGCAGCAGGTGCTCTCACAACAACCTACACAGCGTCTCAGGGTCTTCTTCTCATGATCCCGAACATGTACAAGATCGCAGGTGAGCTTCTCCCTTGCGTTATACACGTTTCTGCACGTTGCGTAGCATCTCACGCACTCAACATTTTTGGTGATCACTCCGACGTTTACGCTTGTCGTCAGACAGGCTTTGCTATGCTTGCTGAGTCTAACCCTCAGGAAGTTATGGACCTTGGCGCCGTTGCTCACCTTTCCACAATCAAGGGCAGAGTTCCCTTCCTTAATTTCTTCGACGGTTTCCGTACTTCTCACGAGATCCAGAAGATCGAGGTTTGGGATTACGATACACTCAAGGATATGGTTGATAAGGACGCTATCGCAGAATTCCGCGCTCGTTCTCTCAACCCCGAACACCCCGTTCTCCGCGGTTCCGCTGAAAACGGTGATATCTTCTTCCAGCACAGAGAGGCTTGTAACGAATATTACAACAAGCTTCCCGCTATCGTTGAAGATTACATGAAGCAGGTCAACAAGAAGATCGGTACAAACTACCAGCTCTTCAACTACTACGGACATCCCGAAGCTGAGAATGTTATCATCGCTATGGGCTCTGTTTGTGACGTTGCAGAGGAAGTTGTTGACTACCTCGTATCTAAGGGCAAGAAGGTTGGTCTTATCAAGGTTAGACTTTACCGTCCTTTCTGCGCAGACAAGCTTGCTAAGGCTCTTCCCAAGACTGTTAAGAACATCGCAGTTCTCGACAGAACAAAGGAACCCGGCTCTCTCGGCGAGCCTCTTTACCTCGACGTTGTTACAGCACTCTCTGAAGAGGGCGTTAAGGCTAACATCGTTGGCGGTAGATACGGTCTTGGTTCTAAGGACACACCTCCTTCCTCCATCTTCGCAGTATATGACAACCTCGCAAAGAAGTGCCCCAAGAATCACTTTACTATCGGTATCGTTGATGACGTTACAGGCACATCTCTCAAGGAAAAGGCAGTTCCCGATACTTCCGCAAAGGGTACAATCTCTTGCAAGTTCTGGGGTCTGGGCGGTGACGGTACTGTTGGTGCGAACAAGAACTCCATCAAGATCATCGGTGACCACACTGATAAATACATTCAGGCATACTTCCAGTATGACTCAAAGAAGACTTCCGGTATTACTATTTCTCACCTTCGTTTCGGTGATAACCCGATCAAGTCTCCTTACTATATAAACAAAGCAGACTTCGTTGCATGTCACAACTCTTCTTACCTCAAGAAGTACGACATGGTAAGCGACATCAAGCCCGGCGGAACATTCCTTCTCGACTGTGCTTGGAGCGAAAAGGAGCTTGACAAGAACCTTCCCGGAAAAGTTAAGTCCTACATCGCAAATAACAACATTAAGTTCATAATCATCGACGCTACAACTATCGCTACAAAGCAGATAGGTAACGCAAAGGTTAAGAATACAGTTCTTCAGAGTGCATTCTTCTCTCTCGCTAACATTCTTCCCAAGGACGAAGCTATCGAGTATATGAAGAAGGCTGCATACAAGTCCTACATAAAGAAGGGACAGGCTATTGTTGATCTCAACTATGCCGCAATCGACGCAGGTGCTGATGCTTACGTTGAAGTTAAGGTTCCTGCTTCTTGGAAGAACTGCACAGAGGACGCTCCCAAGGCTGCTTTCGATAGCAAGCGTGAGGACCTCAAGAACTTTGTAAACAACGTAGTTACTCCCGTAAACGCAATGGCAGGCGATTCTCTCCCTGTTTCCGCATTCAAGGAGTATGTTGACGGTACATTCCCGCAGGGCTCTACGGTATCCGAGAAGCGTGGCGTTGCAGTAAACGTTCCCGTTTGGTATCCTGAGAACTGTATCCAGTGTAACAACTGTGCATTCGTATGTCCTCATGCAGCTATCCGTCCCTTCGCTATGACAGAGGCTGAAGCAAAGAAGGCTCCGAAGGCTACTAAGTTCGCAGACAAACCCGTTATCAAGACAGATTATAAATTCACAATGGCTATCTCCCCTGCTGACTGTATGGGCTGTACCCTCTGCGTTAAGGCTTGTCCCGTAACTGCAAAGGCACTCAAGGACGGCACAGACAAGAAGGCTATCGAGATGGTTCCCGCAGCAACACAGGCTGATCAGCAGGCTCCTTGGGATTACGCTGTTGCAAAGGTTTCCGAGAAGAAGGAACTTATCAACACAACTATCAAGGGAAGCCAGTTCAAACAGCCGCTGCTCGAATTCTCCGGCTCTTGCGCAGGTTGTGCTGAGACATCTTACGCTCGTCTTATCACACAGCTCTTCGGTGAGAGAATGTATATCTCCAACGCAACAGGCTGTTCTTCAATTTGGGGCGGTTCTGCTCCCGCAACTCCTTATACAGTAAATAAGGAAAGCGGCAGAGGTCCCGCTTGGGCAAACTCTCTCTTCGAGGACAACGCTGAGCACGGTCTCGGTATCGCTCTCGGTCAGAAGACTATCCGTGAGAAGCTCATCGGTAAGGTTCGTGAAATGTCTGAATCCGACAAGGCTTCCGAGTCCTTCAAGGCAGCGGCTAAGGCTTACCTTGACACAGTAAATGACGGCAAGACAAACGGCGATGCAGCAGAAGCTCTTATCGTTGAGCTTGAAAAGGCTGCAAAGGCAGGCTGTCCCACAGCTCCCGTTGTTTTGGCTGAAAAGGATTACCTCGCTAAGAAGTCCGTTTGGATATTCGGTGGTGACGGATGGGCATACGATATCGGATTTGGCGGTCTTGACCATGTTCTCGCATCCGGTGAGGACGTAAACATCATGGTATTCGATACCGAGGTTTACTCTAACACAGGTGGACAGGCTTCCAAGGCTTCTCAGATCGGTCAGGTTGCTCAGTTCGCAGCTGCAGGTAAGGCAATCGGCAAGAAGAATCTTGCAGAAATCGCTATGTCCTATGGTTACGTTTACGTTGCACAGGTTGCAATGGGTGCAGATATGAACCAGCTCCTCAAGGCACTCACAGAGGCTGAAGCTTATAACGGTCCTTCTATCGTTATCGGCTACGCTCCTTGTGAAATGCACGGTATCAAGGGCACAATGGCTAACTGCCAGCTCGAGATGAAGAGAGCAGTTGACGCAGGTTACTGGCAGATGTTCAGATATAATCCTGCAGCAAAGGCTGAGGGCAAGAATCCTCTTACAATCGACTGCAAGCCCGCAACAGCTGATTATAAGGAGTTCATCACAAGTGAAACTCGTTACAGCCGTCTTGCACAGCAGTTCCCTGACAGAGCAGAAAAGCTCTTCGCAGAGGCTGAAAAGGCAGCAAGAGCTAAGTATGACCGTCTGGTTAAGATGGGCAAACTTTATGCTCCTGAAGAGGAATAATTTCTAAGTCAATATAGGTCAATATAAAAAAGGCAGTGCTTCGGCACTGCCTTTTTGTCGCTTTAGGAAGAATTTAATATAAATAAAAATCGTTTGTTTTTTGCGCTCTGCGCCGCGCGGGCGGTTTCTTTGTGCCTTTACAAAGAAACCAAAGAAAGCCTAAGGGGGCACCCCTTAGGTAACCCCGACGGTATCGACGCCCCTGACGCCAAGCGTCTAATGGGGCTGTCCCACCTGTCATTTATCCTTTTTTGCCCAAAAAGCACCGGGCAAAAAAGGGTTTGCGTGTGTTTTTTGCGTGTGGAATGGTGCAGATAATTGAATTTCAAAAAAGCTCTTGTAATAAGGAGGAAAATGTAATATAATATAATCATAAATTGTAGGAGATTATTTTATGCAGAGTGAAAAGCAAAAACATATACGTAATTTTTCAATAATAGCACATATAGACCACGGAAAATCAACTCTGGCAGACAGAATACTTGAATATACAGAGGCGGTCGCGAAACGTGATATGGAGCATCGTATTCTTGACAATATGGAGCTCGAAAAAGAAAGAGGTATCACGATAAAGAGCCGTGCCGTCAAGCTTGATTACACTGCAAAGGACGGAGAGCATTACGTGCTCAACCTTATCGACACTCCCGGCCACGTTGACTTTAACTATGAGGTTTCAAGGTCGCTCAACGCTTGTGACGGAGCACTTTTGGTCGTTGACGCAACGCAAGGAATCGAGGCGCAAACTCTGGCGAACGCATATCTTGCGGCGGATTCTAACCTTGAGATAGTTCCCGTTATAAACAAGATTGACCTGCCGTCAGCCGATATTGAAAGAGTACGAGGCGAGATAGAGGACGTTATAGGCATTCCTGCCGAGGGCTGTCCTGCGGTTTCTGCAAAAACGGGACTGAATATAGGTGACGTGCTTGATAAGATAATTTCGGACATTCCCGCACCCGAGGGAGACGAGAACGCACCGCTTAAATGCCTTATTTTTGACTCATATTACGACAGTTACCTTGGAGTTGTTGTTTACGTTCGTGTTATGGACGGAAAGCTACATGCAGGCGAGAAGATAAAGCTGATGAATACGGGCGCGGAGTTTGACGTTGTTGAAGTCGGAACGATGGAGCCTTTTGGTCTTTCAAAATGTGAAGAGCTTTCCGCAGGAATGGTTGGATATATAACGGCGAGCATAAAATTCATCGGTGACACACGCGTCGGAGACACGGTCACGCATGCAGACAACCCTGCCGACGAGCCATGTGAGGGATTTAAGAACGTTTTGCCGATGGTTTATTCGGGTATTTATCCCGCCGACGGTGCAAGATACGGCGACCTCAGAGACGCACTTGAAAAGCTGCAGCTAAACGATGCGGCGCTTGTGTTTGAGCCGGAAACGTCTATTGCTCTCGGCTTTGGATTCCGTTGCGGATTTCTTGGTCTTCTCCATATGGAGATAATAGAGGAGCGACTTGAGAGAGAGTTCAATCTTGACCTTATCACGACCGCGCCGAGCGTTATTTACGAGATAACGAAGCGTGGCGGAGAAAAGATACGCATAGACAATCCGTCAAACTTCCCGACGACAGACGAGATAGAAACGGCATATGAGCCTATGGTAAAGGCAAACATAATTACCCCGACAGAGTACGTTGGCGGTCTTATGGAGCTTTGTCAGGACAGACGAGGCGTATTTAACGATATGAAGTATATAGACACGGAGAGAGTTGAGCTTCATTACGACTTGCCGCTGAACGAAATAATTTACGACTTTTTCGATGCACTCAAGAGTCGTTCGAGAGGATATGCGTCGCTTGATTACGAGCTTTCCGAATATTGTGCGAGCAAGCTCGTCAAGCTTGATTTTATGCTGAACGGAGAGGTCGTAGACGCACTTTCCTTTATCGTTCACGAGGAAAAGGCGTATGCGAGAGCGAGAAGAATTGCGGAAAAGCTCAAGGAGAATATACCGCGTCAGCTTTTCGAGATACCGATACAGGCGGCGATAGGCTCGAGAATAATTGCTCGTGAAACTGTAAAGGCGCTGCGCAAGGACGTTCTTGCAAAGTGTTACGGCGGTGACATAACGAGAAAGAAGAAGTTGCTCGAAAAGCAAAAAGAAGGAAAGAAGAAGATGCGTCAGCTCGGTTCGGTACAGGTGTCGCCTGAAGCGTTTATGGCGGTACTTCGTCTTGACGACGAGGATTAAGAGCTTTTTTGTTAAACTAAGCAAAAATTGGAGAAAAGTATGAGAATGGAGAGAAAAACACTCGGACTCTATCTGCATATTCCGTTTTGTGCTCAAAAATGTGCGTACTGTGATTTTTATTCGTACGCCCTCGGGGACGATGGGATAAAAAAGAATTATGTCTCGGCTATGATGCTTCAGATGGAGGATATTTCGGGAGCCTGCCGAGAGCACGTTATAGATACGGTGTATTTCGGAGGAGGAACTCCCTCGCTTTTGCCGCTTTCGCAGGTCGAGAGACTTCTTTACTCTATACGTCACAATTTCAAGCTGTCAAAAGGTGCGGAGATAACCTTTGAGGCGAATCCCGGAACGGTAAATCTAAAATATTTGAAGGGTTTGCGTAAGCTGGGGATAAACCGCCTGAGTCTTGGTATGCAGAGTGCGAACAATGCAGAGCTTAAAGTGTTGGGAAGGATACATAGCGTAGAGGATTTTGGGCAAACTTATAAGGACGCAAGAGCGGCGGGGTTTAATAACATAAGCGTTGACGTGATGTACGGGCTTCCCGGACAGAGCGAGGCGTCTTTTAGGAGAACTCTTGAATACGTTGCCGAGCTTGAGCCGGAGCATATATCCCTCTATTGCTTGAAGATAGAGGAAGGAACGCCTTTCTTCGCTATGCGGGACACGCTTTCTCTGCCTGATGACGACACGGAATACGAAATGTATTCAAATGCGGTGGAGTTTTTGAGTAAACAGGGATATGAACGTTATGAAATGAGCAATTTCGCCCGTGGCGGAAATATGTCGCGTCATAATCTGAAATATTGGAACTGCGAGGAATATATAGGAATCGGAGCTTCGGCACATTCGTATTTCTGCGGCGAGAGATATTCGGTTGTGCGAAATGCAGAGACGTATATTAACGGACTTGAGGTTCTTGAAGCAAACATACCCATCATCAGCGAGAGCCGTATGATAGATATGGCCGAGAGCATGAACGAATATGTTATGCTGAGAATGAGGCTGGACGAGGGCGTGAACGGCTCGGAATTCAGAGCGAGATACGGCGTGGATTTTTGGAAAAAATTCGGCGTGTATCTTGATGAATATATCCCGGACGGATTTGTGAAGAAAAACGGAGAAAATTATTCGTTTACGACGAAGGGAATGTTCGTCAGCAACTATATTTTGTCGGCGGTGCTTGATTTTTCGCCGCAGGATTTGGATATTGGTTGAAGTTGGCGTGATTTCTGATAAAAAACGGTTGACTTTTTACGCTGAATGAGCTACAATTATATCAAAGAACATAAAGGAGAGTTTTCAAAATGGCAGACAATAAGAAAATAGAAGAGATGGCGGGCGATATCCCCGAAACATATACTCTCACAGATGAAGAGGGCAACGAATTTGAAGTAGAGCTTCTTGCGTCTTTTGAGTTTGAGGGCAAGCAGTACAGAGCAATAACACCCGTGGATAACGAAGCTTCTGCACCCAAAAAGGGTGAAGACAAAATGATAGAATACGATATTCTCGAGGTTGGCGTTGATGAGGACGGCGAGGAGATACTCACTTCTATCGAGGACGACGAGGAGTTTGATAAAGTTGCGGATTTCTTTGACGACGCATTCTTTGGCGAAGTAGATTACGACGCATAAAAAGAGTCGGAAGTGTAGCACATTTCCTGCTTAGCTCGTGATATTTGGGTAATTGAGACCCACAATCAGAAAAAGGAGCTCGGACAAACTTCCGAAGTGGGTTGCAGGCCTCCCGCCCTGTGTATCGATTGACTTGTCTCGACACGGAAGCGGACGTTGGAAGCAGTAAAGCTTTGGAGAGGGCACCGCCTTGCACATGCAGGGTTTTCTAATTCTCATATACACGGCTCGGCGGGGTTTTACTTATAAATAATGAAGAAAAAAGCCGAAAAAAGACCGTTGTGCGTTTTTGCGAAACGGTCTTTTTTGGCGTTAAAAAAGCACTCGCAAAAAAGCACCAAAAAAGAAAGGTTTGTTTTGTGCGATATGTTAAAAAATCAAAATATTGGTTGAATATATTGACAATTTAGTGACGTGTATGGTAAAATGTTAGTACTTATAACAGATTTATTTGATGATTTTCGTTTGCTTGAAGAAGAATCTGTTAAATATACCGAAAAGGAGACAATAATATGTCAAAGACACGTAAAATTTTAATTGTGGCAGTGTTGGCTGCAATACTCTCTGCGTTTCTTGCAATCTCGGCGTTTGCGGCAGACAGCGAAACACTTTACACAGATGCAACGACAGGAGAGGTTGAGACTTATGAAAAAGGGCC
>JAFYLR010000068.1 GCA_017550115.1 Clostridia bacterium
CCTTTGAGCATCTTCCCTCCGGTATTGACACTATGTGCGTTATCGTACAGACGTCACAAATTGAAAGCATCAAAGAAAAATTGCTTGCTTCTCTTACAAGACGCGTTCGTCCCGATTCGCTCTCCATTGAAGACGACCTTGCATTGCTTGCAATTGTTGGACGAGGTATGATAAAATCAAAGGGTACTGCTGCGAGAATTTTTAAAGCTGCATCCGAAGCTGACGTCAACATCAAGATGATCGACCAAGGATCAAGTGAGCTTAATATAATTCTTGGTGTGGAAGACCACGATCTTGAAAAGGCTCAAATTGCTATCTATAACGAATTTGTAAAATAAACAAAAAAGCGACTGCTACTTATTTGTAACAGTCGCTTTTAGGATATTGGATTAAATTTTTTAACCCATTTTTTCGGACAATTTTGTTCCGCCTAAAATATGAAAATGTAAATGCTTTACGCTTTGACAAGCATCATCTCCGCAATTTGAAATAACTCGGTAGCCGCTCTTAAGACCTGCGTCCTGTGCGATTTTAGGAATCGCCTCAAATATTTTTGAAACATAGCGGCTGTTATCTTCATCTATCGCATCAACAGATTCGATATGTACCTTCGGAACTACGAGAATGTGCACAGGGGATTGCGGAGCAATATCACAAAACGCAAACACGTCTTCACTCTCAAAAACTTTTTTTGAGGGAATTTCCCCGTTAATTATTTTGCAAAAAAGACAATCCATTTTATACCTCCAAAAATAAAATCATTAAGGATCTAATATGAGTAAACTTATAAATGCCGAATGCGATATATGGACATATCTGCAAAACTGCGGCAAAAAAATAGTAATGTACGGAATGGGTAACGGTGCCGATAAAATTCTCGACATTTGTGAGAAAAAAGGTATCGTAATCTCTGATTTTTTCGCAAGTGACGGATTTGTGCGAGGACATATGTTCCATGGAAAAACCGTGCTTTCATACAGTCAGATAAAAGAAAAATATTCGGATTTTATAGTTCTTCTTTCGTTTGCTACTGCACTTCCTGACGTAATCGAAAAAATCGACTCTATCGCCTCCGAGCATGAACTTTATGTTCCCGACGTACCCGTTTTCGGAAGCACACTTTTTGATACAGACTTCTACAAAGCTCACGAAGATGAATTTGAAAAAGTATACGAGCTTTTGTGCGACGAAGAATCAAAAAAAGGATATATAAACGTCATAAAAGCAAAGCTTACAGGCTCGATAGAAGACCTAAGAGCGAGTGTCTGTGACAAAAACGAGGTGTATTCAAAAATTTTGAGACCTCAGCAATACCTAACCTATGCAGACCTTGGTGCATATAACGGAGATACGATACGTGAACTTGCAAAATATGCTCCAAATCTCAAAAAAGTCTATGCTCTTGAACCCGATCAACGTACATTCCGAAAGTTATCGGAATATTCCTCAAGCGAGAACCGCTTTGAACTTGAATGCCACAACTGTGCCGCATGGAACAGGGCCGAAACTCTGTTTTTTGATGGAAGCGGAAACAGAAATTCAAACATTTCAGGATCTGAGCCAACGCTTAGCGGAAAGAAAGCCATAAAAATCGAAGGACGCTCTCTTGATGATATTCTCGGCGGAAGCTCGGTAGATTATATTAAATATGACGTCGAAGGCTCTGAATTTGAGGCACTCGAAGGCTCCTCATATACAATAAAGCAATTTTCGCCCGATATGCTCGTCTCTCTTTATCACAGAAGCGAGGATTTGTTCAAGCTCCCTCTCTACGTAAATAAATTAGGCAACTATAGGCTCTATCTACGCAGATTTGCATACTATCCCGCGTGGGACTTGAACCTTTACGCAATACAAAAATAATTAAAACAGCTCTTCGGGATAAACCTTATTCGCTATCAGCTTTCTGAAGTGGTCTATAACAACGGGTTTATCTTCAGCGTACGTTACGCCAACCCATCTGTCCTCTGAGGAAAGCACACGAACGGTCGCCTCCCCGCTCGAAACGAGAGAACCTACGAAAGTGGGCAAAACGTGCTCACTTTTTACATCATCTGCAGGAAGCCCACGCAAGAATTTATCAAGTGCGATTTCTGCCTTTGAGAAAATCCCCGGTGTGAAACACCACATGTTCATAGAAACCAAACTGTTTATATCGAGAACTGTGTCCTCTCCGCCGTCATTACGGGAAACGACACCGTTCTCGGTTTTTATTATGTTATACGTTTCAACAATATTTAGCAATATATCATTATCGTCCGCCTTGCAAATACCTCTTGTAACTTCGCCATTGTCACTCAAGGTGTTACCCAAAACAAATCCGACCATTCCAAGAGACAGCTTGTCATCTTTTTCGGTGTTGTTGACGAGAAAATCATGAGCCGTCTTATATGCACTCTTTCCATAATAATCGTCCGCATTTATAACAAGAAAAGGCTCTTTTACGGCGTTTCTTGCGCTCCAAAGTGCATGAGTTGTACCCCAAGGCTTTCTGCGGTTAATGGAACATTCAGGTGTAAACGGAAGGTCATTTACCGACTGATAAACGTATTCGACCTCGCAGAGCTTTGACACTCTGTCACCTATAATCTCCTTGAAATCTTTCTCAATATCTTTTCTGATTATAAAAACTATTTTGTCAAAACCGGCTTCAAGAGCATCGTGTATAGAATAATCAATAATTATCTCACCATTCGGGCCTACCGGTGCTATTTGTTTTACGCCACCGCCAAAACGAGAGCCTATTCCGGCAGCGAGAATTACAAGTGAAGTTTTCAAAATTTTTATCTCCTTTTTAAGAAAGGCTACCGTATCTTCGGTAGCCTTAATTTTTTAGTTCAGATAACCAAGTCTGTAAAGAAGCTCAGCGTTGAGTACGCTTCCACCTGCTGCTCCGCGAAGCGTGTTATGAGAAAGTCCCACAAACTTATAATCGTAAAGCGTATCTTCACGAAGTCTGCCGACGGTTACCCCCATACCTCCGTATATGTCTCTGTCAAGAGCAGCCTGAGGTCTGTTATCCTCTTCAAAATATGTAACGAACTGCTTGGGTGCGAGCGGAAGCTCAAGCTCCTGCGGCTTACCCTTGAATTCTTTCCAACATTCGAGAATCTCTTCCTTTGTAGGCTTATTCTCAAACTTTACAAAAACTGCCGCAGTATGACCGTCAGTAACGGGCACACGAATACACTGCGTTGTTATAACAGGCTCTGTTGCATCAACAACCTTGCCGTCAACAACTTTACCCCATATCTTCAGCGGTTCCTTTTCACTCTTCTCTTCCTCTCCGCCTATATACGGTATAACGTTATCTATCATCTCGGGCCACTCATTGAAGGTCTTTCCTGCACCTGAGATTGCCTGATATGTAGTTGCAACAACTTCCTTTATGCCGAATTTCATAAGCGGGGTAAGCATTGGCACATAGCTCTGAATCGAGCAGTTAGGTTTAACTACGATAAAGCCCTTCTTTGTGCCAAGTCTCTTTTTCTGTGCTTCAATGACTGCGAGATGTGCATCATTTACTTCGGGCATAAGCATCGGCACGTCTGCAACCTTACGATTCGCACTGTTGTTTGAAACAACAGGGATCTCGGCCTTAGCATACGCTTCTTCAAGCGCCATAACCTCTTCTTTTTTCATATCTACCGCACAGAAAACAAAATCAACAAGTTCTTTTACCTTATCAATTTCAGCGGCGTCCATAACGGGCATATCCTTATATTTTTCAGGAATCGGAGTCTTCATCTTCCATCTTCCCGCAACGGCCTCTTCGTATTTTCTTCCCGCACTGCGAGAAGAAGCCGCAAGAGCTGTAACCTCAAAATACGGATGATTTTCAAGCAAGGTCAGAAAACGCTGACCAACCATTCCCGTTGCACCTACGATGCCGGCTCTAAGCTTATTCATCAAAAACACCTCGATTAAAATAGAATATTTATTATTATATCACTTTCAAAACGAAAAATCAATAGAAAACGCTTATTTTCTTGCGTTTTAATTCGTTACGTATTGTTTATATATCTCGTTTTTACTTACGCCTCTGTCCTTTGACACAGCCTTTATAGCGTCCATTCGCTCTCTGCCTTGCCCAATATAAAATTCAACGTGTTCGATCACGCTCATATCCCGCCAAAAGCATTCTTCGGTTTTGCCCGTACTGCCCTCAACAACGAGGACGTATTCTCCTCTCGGCTCGTGTTCATCATAATAGGCAACAGCCCCTTCAAGATCAGTTCTCATCACTTCTTCATTGAGTTTTGTAAGCTCACGGCAGAGAGAAATTTTGCGCTCCGCCCCAAATATATTTTTCATATCGGAAAGAGTCGCCTTGAGTTTATGGGGAGCCTCGTGAAAAATCATAGTACGGCTCTCACAAGCAAGACTTTCAAGCGTTTTTATGCGTTCTTTCTTTTGCGCCGACAAAAATCCCTCAAACGTAAAACGGGAGGTTGCAAGCGCCGATAAAGTAAGTGCAGTTATTGCCGCACAGCACCCGGGAACAGACGTAACAGGAATATTTTTCTCCGCGCACAAACGCACAAGATCCTCCCCGGGATCGCTTACGGCAGGCGTACCCGCATCTGTTATCAATGCACAGGATTCTCCCGAAAGAACTCTTGTGCATATCTCCTCTCCCTTTTCCCTTTTGTTATGCTCGTGATAAGATACAAGCGGCTTTTTTATGCCGAAATGCGTCAGCATTCTTACAGAATTACGTGTATCCTCAGCCGCTATAAAATCAACCTCAGAGAGCACCTTCAGTGCCCTCTCGGAAATATCCGAGAGATTACCGATAGGCGTTGCGACAAGATATACCTTTCCGCCTTCAACCTTATTTTTTTCTTTTATTTCCGTCATTTTTAATCACCAATCATTCTCATAAAGGCAGCTTCGTCTATTATCTCTATTCCGAGCGTTTTTGCCTTTGTCAGCTTTGAACCGGCTTCCTCGCCTGCAAGTACGTACGTCGTCTTTGACGATACCGACCCGCTGACCTTTCCGCCTCTCTCTTTTATAAGCTCGGAGGCTTCGTCTCTTGTCATTGTCGGAAGTGTTCCCGTAAGAACGAAAGTCATACCCTCAAAAATATTATTCAGCTGCTTTTTGACCGCTATAGTGTTAACACCTGCTTCAATAAGCCTTCGGCATAGATCCTTATTCTGCTCGTGTGAAAAATAATTCACAACGCAATTCGCCGTTATAAGTCCGAAATCCTCTATCTCACAAATATCCGCTGCCGTAGCATCAAAACAAGCTTCAAGCGTCTGATATTTCTTTGCAAGAGCCGTCGCCGCAACTTCGCCTACGTTTCGTATTCCAAGTGCGTATATAAGCCTTTCCAGCCCCGCCTCTTTTGAGTTTTCTATTGCATTCACAATGTTTTGAGCACTCTTTTCGCCCATTCTATCAAGATTGCTTATATCACTTGCCTTGATCGAATAAAGATCCGCCGCATCCTTGATTATACCGTTTGAGAGCAACAATTCCACTATATGAGGTCCAAGTCCGTCAATATTCATTGCGTCCTTTGAGGCAAAATGCTCGATTCCTCTCGCAAGTTGAGCGGGACAAAGACTGTTTGTACATCTCGTGGCAGCTCCTTCGTCTTCATCATAGAAAACAGGCTCTCCGCAGGACGGACAAAACTGCGGCATATTGAATACCTTCTCGCTTCCGTCTCTCTCTTTGGGATATGCACAAACGATCTCGGGGATAATATCCCCCGCCTTTTGCACCATTACGTTATCACCTATCATAATATCTCTTTCGCGGATAAATTCAAGGTTGTGCAAAGTCGCTCGTGAAACAGTGGTACCCGCAAGACGCACAGGCTCAAGCACGGCGGTCGGAGTAAGCACTCCCGTTCTGCCGACTGCTATATCTACCGACAAAAGCTTTGTCTTTTTCTGCTCAGGGGGGAATTTGTAAGCAACAGCCCATTTCGGTGTGTTAGTTCCCTCTCCTATTTTGCGTCTCTGCTCGATAGAGTCAACCTTGATAACGACGCCGTCAATGTCATATGCAAGGTGCTCTCTCTTTTCACCGAGCTTTTCTATATGAGATATGACATCATCATATGAAGAAGCTTTTATGCAGTCCTGCAAAACGGTAAATCCAAGCTCATCGAGTCGCTCAAGCTCCGCGGTATGCGAATCCGGGGTCGTTCCGTCCATATAGAGCTCACCTTCCTGCAAATTGAAGATGAAAATATCAAGACCTCTTGCGGCTACGACCTCGGGATCAAGCTGACGAAGCGAGCCTGCCGCCGCATTTCTCGGATTTGCAAACAAAGGCTGTCCCTGAGCTTCCCTTTTCGCATTAACACGCTCAAAATTTTCTCTGGGCATATAAACCTCACCCCGCACGCACAGATAAGGAATAGGTTCTTTTAATTTCAACGGTACGGAGAATATAGTTTTTATGTTTTGAGTAACGTCCTCGCCAACAATACCGTCACCACGAGTCGCCGCCCTCACAAGCACTCCGTTTTCATAAGTGAGTGCAACAGAAAGCCCGTCTATTTTCGGCTCAACCGAATATACAAGGCCTTCGCTTATCTTTTCCATACGCAAAAGAAAATCTCCAAGCTCCTCATATGAGAAAACGTCCGAAAGTGAATTCATTATCACAGTATGCGTGACCTTTTCAAATTTATCGAGAGCCTTTCCGCCAATTCTCTGTGTAGGTGACGCAGGATCATAATATTGCGGATTCTCCTCTTCAAGCTTTTTGAGCTCAGCATACATCATATCGTAATCATAATCCGATATTTCGGGTGAATCATAGACATAATACAACTTAGCGTGATAGAGTAACCTCTCACGCAGTTTTTTTATTCTCTCAAAAATCGCATCCATTTTGTTCTTCTCCAAAAAAGATTTATCACTACATATATTGTACCATTTTTAGCGAAAAAGTCAACAAAAGTATATATTTTTTACAAATAATATACCAACATTAAAAGGGACGCCTTACTTTACGCAAGACATCCCTTTTTATTTTATTTCAAAGTATTGCTTTTACAAAATCAGCAAACGCCCTGTGCCTTCATTGCTTCGTAAACCTTCAAGAAGCCGGCGATGTTCGCACCTGCAACAAGGTCACCCTTCATGCCGTATTTCTCGGCAGCGGCAGCCGAAGAATTAAAGATATTCTTCATGATCTGCTGGAGCTTAGCGTCAACCTCCTCAGCTGTCCAAGCGTAACGCATAGAGTTCTGGCTCATCTCAAGACCCGAAACTGCTACGCCGCCTGCGTTAACTGCCTTTGAGGGAGCGATGACAACACCATTTTTCTTGAGATATTCAACAGCTTCAGCCGTTGTAGGCATATTTGCAACCTCAACGTAATACTTAACGCCGTTTGCAACAATATTCTTAGCATCGTCAATGCCAACCTCATTCTGAGTAGCACAAGGCATAACAATATCAACCTTCTCTGCCCAAGGACGTTTACCTGCAAAGAACGGAACGCCGAACTTATCTGCGTAATCCTGAACCTTATCGTGTCCCGATGCGCGCATCTCGAGAAGGAAGTTAACCTTTTCCTCTGTGCTGATACCGTCTTTATCGTATATGTAACCGTCAGGACCGGAAAGAGTAACTACCTTACCGCCAAGCTCATTAACCTTCTTGACCGTACCCCAAGCAACATTACCGAAGCCTGATACAGCAAAGGTCTTGCCCTTGATATCCTCACCGAAGGATTTGAGCATCTCAACAGTGTAATATACTGCTCCAAAGCCTGTAGCTTCGGGACGGATAAGAGAACCGCCGTAAGAAATGCCCTTACCTGTAAGAACACCTGTAAACTCATTGCGAAGTCTCTTATACTGACCGAACATATATCCGATCTCACGTGCGCCTGTACCGATATCTCCCGCAGGAACGTCAGTATCTGCACCGATGTGCTTTGAAAGCTCTGTCATAAAGCTCTGGCAGAAACGCATAACTTCCATATCGCTCTTGCCTCTGGGGTCAAAGTCTGAACCGCCCTTACCGCCGCCCATAGGAAGACCTGTCAGAGAGTTCTTGAAAGTCTGCTCGAATCCGAGGAACTTAAGAATAGACATATTAACGGACGGGTGAAGTCTGATACCGCCCTTATAAGGACCTATTGCGGAGTTGAACTGAATTCTGAAGCCGCGGTTTACCTGAGCCTTACCATTATCGTCTATCCACGGAACACGGAAAACTATAATTCTCTCAGGCTCTACCATTCTTTCAATAACGCCCGAAGCCTCGATTTCGGGGTTCTTCTCAAGAAGGGGTTCAAGAGACTCCAATACTTCTTTTACAGCCTGAAGAAATTCAGGCTCGTTGGGATCGCGCTTCTGCACGTCCGCATACACTTTTTCAAGATACTTGTTCTGGAAATTCATAGCATTTATCCTTTCAAGATTAAAATGATTACATTTTGAATTCTATTCTTTTCTGCATATAAATGATACTTTACAGAAAAACTTGCAATTATTGTAGCATAAATAAAATCAAATTTCAATAGGATTTTGACATTTTTTGAAATTTTTAGTCGCAAACTTGCAAAATTCACCTTTTATTAACATTTACACATCATAAAATCAACATTTCCCCACACAACGCAAACAAATTAAGTGTATTTCAATCAAAAAATACCGTTTTTAATATACCTAAAGTCAATTCCAGAGGACTGTCTACAAACAGCTCCTGCAAGAGTTGAAACTTTTCTTGCAAATTTATAATTATTCAATTTATACACACTTTCGGTATAATTCAAAGTTTTTTAAGCTTTGCGTAAGTTGCCATGAGCCTTTTAGTTCCGACCTTGTCAAAAATTATTTCATAAAGCGTATCGGCTCCCATAGGCTTCACCGAAATAATCTCGCCCTCTCCGAATGTCATATGGCTTACTCTGTCTCCTTCGGACAATATCGGCAAATTGCTCGACGGCTTCTTGAATATCTGCTTATTTATCGTTACCTCTTCACGCAAAACCGAAGGCTTTATTTTAGGAGAAGTTCCATAGAATTGCGAAACGGAAGCAAATTGATTTGCAACAATTCCCTGCTCAGTTGCATCGTCAATGAGCGTTTGGGGTATCTCGTCAACAAAGCGTGAGCGCGGATTATATTGAGTACGTCCGTAAAGCAATCGGCATTTTGCGTGAGTAATAAACAGCCGTTCCTTTGCTCTCGTCAATGCAACGTAAGCAAGACGACGTTCCTCCTCAAGCTCACTCGGATCAAAAATTGATTGCATACCGGGGAAAATCCCATCTTCAAGTCCCGGCAGGAAAACTATCGGGAATTCAAGTCCCTTTGCGCTGTGTATTGTCATAAGCACGACGGCATCTGCCGTCTCATCATATCGGTCAACGTCAGCCACAAGTGCCGTTTCCTCAAGGAAACCCGTCAGAGTCGGCTCTTCGTTATTCTGCTGATATTCTATAACGTTCGATATAAATTCCTCAAGATTTTCAAGTCTTTCCGCTTCTTCCTCGCCTGCATCTACGAGCATTTGGCGGTAACCCGAGCGTTCAAGAACTTCTTTTGTAAGCACGTCTATGCTGACTTTGCCCGAAAGCTCTGTCAAGTCTTCTATAAGGGCAGCAAACTCACTCAATTTGGTCTTATAATTTGCAAGTGCTATGTATCTATCTGCATTTTTTATAACCTCAAAAAGACTGCACCTTTCCGCCTCGGCTATATCGATTATGCACTCGATAGCCTTCGGCCCTATCTTACGCTTCGGCTCATTTATGATCCTGAGGAGTCTTTCCCTGTCCGAATGGTTGTTTATGAGCTGAAGATACGCAACTATATCTTTAATTTCTTTGCGGTCCGAGAATCTTATGCCGCCCAAAACACGATACGGCATACCGCTCTTCGCAAACGCACGTTCAATATTATTCGATTGCGCATTTACTCTGTATAACACCGCAAAGTCTTTATAGCTCTTATCTCCTCTTGAAACCATACGGTTTACCGTATCGATTATATATCTTGCCTCAAGATTTTGATCATCAAGACGGCTGAGCTGTATCTTTTCGCCCTCTCCTTTAGCCGTCCAGAGATTTTTCCCTTTTCTTCCCTTGTTGTTCTTTATAACCTCATTTGCAGCATCAAGAATGTTCTGAGTTGAGCGGTAATTCTGCTCAAGCTTTATCACCTTTGCGTCGCTGTATGTACGGTCAAAATCGAGTATATTCTCGATAGTCGCTCCTCTGAACTTGTAAATACTTTGGTCGTCATCCCCGACTACCATAAGATTTCTGCTACCTCCCGACAGAAGTGACGTAAGTACGAATTGTGCTCGGTTCGTATCCTGATACTCATCAACACATACATATTTGAAACGGTTCTGATAATACGAGCAAACTTCTCTATCTTCTTCAAGAATCCTTACTGTTTGCATAATTATATCGTCAAAATCAAGTGCGTTCGCCCCTGATAGTTGCTTTTGATATTCCGTATATATATCAGAGATCTTCTTTAAGCGATAATCAGACCCCACCTCCGCCAAAAACATCTCCGGCGTTATCAGTTTGTCTTTTGCTCTGCTTATCTCGTTCATAACCGTCTTTATCGGCAAAACCTTCTCGTCTATATTAAGACGTTTCATACAGGAAGAAATCAGTTTCTTCGCATCGTCCGTATCGTATATGGTGAATCCTTGCGTAAAACCTATTCTATCTCCGTATTTTCTGAGTATTCTCATACATATAGAGTGGAAAGTTCCCGCCCATATGTCCGATGCTATGGTAGTATCGGCCGAAAATGCACTCGCAAGTCGGGCTTTTATCTCGTTTGCCGCTTTATTTGTAAACGTTATGGCAAGAACCTGCCAAGGAGGGCACGGGGACTCAATAAACACAGGCAAAAGCTGCTCTATCTCCTCTATCGACAGCTCGGAAGCGGCTTCAAGACTGCGTAACTGATCCTCGGACAATCCCCTCGGGACATTTTCGCTATAATATGCGTTGCCGTATTTTATTATAAAGGCTATCCTCTTTACGAGAACCGTTGTTTTTCCGCTTCCAGCTCCTGCCAAGATAAGCAACGGTCTCTCGGTTGTAAAGACCGCTTCTCTCTGCTTTTCATTCAAAGAAGAATACGCCTTATCAAAAAGGGCTCGTTTTGCGGCGATATACCGCATTTCAAGATTTTCGCTCATGGTGAATTCCTTTCAATATTATCATCTTAATATTATACACCCATCTCAGACGAAGTTCAAGTGAAATTTTCGTTTCGGGCAGAACTAAATTTCAAACTTATCAAAAAAATCTCCTATGGCATCATATACCATAGGAGACTTTTTTATAATATACCGCTGATAAATATTTCAATACCTATAACGATGAGGATAACGCCGCCGAGAATTGATGCCTTCCCCGCCAAATACGTTCCAAACTTTTTACCTATAAAGAGTCCGCCCATACAGATAACAAACGTAACTGCGGCGATAATAAGTGCTGAGATGAGAGCTTCGGTAAACTCATACTCGGCAATACTGAATCCAACTGAGAGTGCATCTATTGAAGTCGCTATTCCCTGTAACATCAATGTTGCAAACGTAAGCTTTTTAGGCGACTCATCTTCGCATTTTTTCTCCCCCGCCTTAATCCCCTCAAGAAGCATCTCGCCTCCTATATAAAGAAGCAAGACAAGGGCTATCCAAGGTATGAATTTTTCAAAATTTTTGAAATGTTCAACAATAGTATGGATACACACCCAGCCGAGCATCGGCATAAGTGCTTGAAAAAAAGCAAAGACACCTGCGATACCGCACATTTTTCTAAACTTCATTCGAGCATCGCTAAGCCCGTTTGCCAAGGACACCGAGAAAGCGTCCATCGCAAGTCCCGCACCGAATGCGATACTGTTTATAAAAAATTTAGCCGTTAATTTCAATTTTTCACCTCAAAATATAAACCGATCACAATCTGTTTATATTGCATTTTATTTGACTTAAAATCGTTATATATCAATAATATTTACTTCTCTTCTTCTTTATAATGATCGTGTATACTGCCCATACAACAAGCAAAGAAATTATACCAATACAGCTCAAATAAATTCCTACACCGAGCGTACTGTCTATCTTCAGCTCCTCCCAGAGAGAGTTTACCAGAGCAAGAGTTTCAGAAGGTAAGCTTTTATAGCAGTTCTTATCATACTCTTTCGCAAAATCCATATTTTCCGGATAAAGCAGCTCTAACCAATCTTCGCCCATATATTCGATATATTCTTCACTCTCACGAACGAGCGTATTCGGGGACGCATAGCATATATATTCGGCATTTGCTATCGCAGCTTCAGCCGACAACATAAAATTGATATACTCTTCGGCAAGAGACTTGTTTTTTGAGCCTTTGGGAATACACATTGCGTCAATAAAGATATTCGTGCCCTCTTCAGGATAATAGAATGCAAGATCTTCATTGTTCTCCGACATTACAAGATAGTCACCAGCATAATAAGATGCGATCGCCGCCTCTCCCGACTCCATCTTGTTAAATATTTCGTCCATTACGTAGCTCTGAACAAGTTCTTTTTGCTCAGCCAATGAATCAAGCGCCATTCTCCATTCTTCTTCATTCTCTGTGTTGACACTTATGCCCAATCTATACATAGCCGTGCCAAACGCATCGCGAGAGTTATTATACTGAAGAATATCACCCTTATACTTCTCGTTCCACATAAGGTCCCACGAGCCTGTATCTTCCTCGTCAACGCGGCTCGTATTATATATTATACCGACCATTCCATATGTATATGGAACCGTATATTCATTTGTGGGATCATAATAGGGATTATGGAAATCCTCTGAAATATACTTATAATTCGGAATGTTCTCAAAATCAAGCTTTTCAAGCATTCCTTCATCAAGCAGACGCTTTATCATATAGTCCGAGGGAATTATTACGTCATAGCCGGTCGCTCCGCTTTTAAGCTTTGCATACATATCCTCGTTACTTGCGTACGTTGTATAGTTTACCTTTATGCCCGTTGCCTCGGTAAATGCGGCGTTCACGTCAAACGACCCTTCCGAGCCGTCAGAGATGTATTCGCCCCAGTTATAAACATTGATCGTTCCTTTTACCTGCTGTTTTTTCGTCTCCTGCTCTGAGTCGCATGAAGCCAACAAAAGTAACTCAAAAATAAGGAGAAAACATGCCGTAAAGGCTGATAAAATTCTTTTCAAGATAAGATTTGCTCCTTAAAATAACAGATTCTTATTTCTTTTTCATCTTTTTCTCTGCTCTTGCACTTGTAACGTTTGAGAGAATAAGAAGAAGTAGTATTGCGATAAATATAAGAGTTGAAAGTGCATACATATCAGGGGTTACACGCTTTTTAGTCATAGAATATATTCTTATCGGCAAAGTTTCAAATCCACTTCCGATAGTAAAATAGCTTATGATAAAGTCATCAAGCGATAGTGTAAACGCCATTATCATTCCTGTTATCACTCCCGGCATTATCGCAGGCAGCTCAACCTTAAAAAACGCCTTCATCGGAGTACATCCGAGATCCATCGCCGCCTCAGGCAACTGAGCATCAAGCTGACGTATCTTTGGAAGAACCGAAAGAATAACGTACGGCAGATTGAACGTTACGTGGGCTATGAGAAGCGTAACAAAGCTCAAATTGTTATCAAGACCAAGCGTCGTTCCGACGAAAACAAAAAGCAGCATCATAGAAATTCCGGTGACGATATCGGGATTCATCATAGGAATATTCGTTGTGCTTATAAGTGCACCCTTTACATAACGGTTTTTCATACGGTCAATTCCAACCGCCGCCATAGTTCCGATAACGGTTGCTATAAGTGATGAAAGCACCGCAAGAATAAGCGTGTTTTTCAGTGCCTCAAGAGTTGCACTGTCACGCATAAGCTCCTTATACCACTGAAGCGAAAATCCTGTAAAAACTCCCGTTGAATTAGAGGCGTTAAATGAAAACAGAACAAGAATCGCTATCGGTGCATAGAGGAAAATGAATATGAGGGCCGTATAAAGCTTTGAAAGTGTTTTCATACTACCATACCTCCGCCCTCTTCGTCTGAGAAGCGATTCATGACCGCCATGCAAATAAGTATAAGCGCCATAAGAATAAGCGAGATAGCAGCACCGAGATTGTAATTATACGCAGTCTGGAACTGACGCTCTATCGTATCTCCGATAAGGTCAAAGTTGCCGCCGCCGAGCTTTTGAGAAATATAGAACGTACTTATCGACGGAACAAACACCATAGTTACACCCGAGATAACGCCCGATGCACTAAGCGGAAAGATAACCTTTGTCATTATCTTCAGATTATTACAGCCAAGATCTGCCGCCGCCTCAAGTAGTCTGTTATCTATCTTTACCATAACAGAATATATCGGTAATATCATATACGGCAGAAAATTATACACCATACCAAGAATTACGGCACCACTTGTATTTATCATATGAACAGGCTCAAGCCCGATCTTCACAAGAAGCTGATTTATAAATCCCGAATCCTCAAGAATCGCCATCCAAGAATATGTACGGATAAGAAAATTCATCCACATCGGCAGCATCACAAGCATTATCATTATCTTCTGCGAACTCGCTCTGCTTTTCGATATTGCGTAAGCCAACGGATAAGCGATAATAAGACATATAAATGTCGCAATAAGTGCAAGGCTTATGGAACGGAAAAATATCACCATATAGCTTGCGTTACATGCGTAAATTATATTGTCAAGCGTAAATGCCCCCTCTTTATCCGTAAAAGCATAATACCCTACGAAGATCAAAGGAGCAATAATGAAAAGCACTGTCCACACCATCTGCGGTGCGGCACGAGCTCGCTGGA
>JAFYLR010000069.1 GCA_017550115.1 Clostridia bacterium
AAAGACACTTCCCCCGACGGAGTCGTTCCTACACACTACCACATTTACTTTAAGTTCAAATCACCAGTTCATTTTCCCTATCTGAAAGAGGCGTTTCCTTATGGGGACATCGAAAAGGCGAGGTCGGGGAATGCTTGTGTTCAATATCTCATACATAAGAACAATCCCGAAAAAACACAGTATAGCAAAGACGAGGTTATCAGCAATTTTACACAAGATGAACTTGAATACCTCTTCTTGAACAACAAGAAATTGGAAAAACTCAATGAAGAGTCCGAACTTGCGGACATTTTGGAAGGCATAGCCAATAACGAAATAAGGCGTTTCAATATGTTTGACTATATCAGCGTAGAACTTTATAGCAAACACCGAGCAAAGATTGAAAACGCCTTTAAGTACCGAGACATTAAATTGCTGACCAATCCGAACAGAAGCATTGATGTCATTTTCGTGACGGGAGCAGCAGGCAACGGCAAGACAACCTTTGCCAAATCGTTTGGGAACGGATATAACGGCATTTGTGTTTCTTCGTCATCAAATGACCCTCTACAAGACTACTGCGACCAAGATGTTCTTATCCTTGATGACTTGCGTGATGAAGATTTCAAGTTTCAAGACCTTTTGAAAATCCTTGACCCTCATACCGCATCAAGTATGAAGAGCCGATACAACAATAAGGTGTTCGTTGGAAAACTCATCGTTATAACGAGTTATAAGACACTTAGAGATTGGTACGGCAAAGTCCCTCACGATGCTAAAAAGCAGTTATACCGAAGAATGTCACTTTATGTTCAAGTCGAAAAAGAGGAAATCGATATTTACACAATAGATGCTGACTTGACTAAAACTCTTATTGCCACGCTCCCGAACGTAGTGCCTACGCTCATCAAAGAGCAGGAAAAGGCAAAAAAGACAGACGAGTTCGTGAGTGGAGCAATCAATCATTATTTCGACTCGATGAAAAGCCTTGTGCCTGAGGAAGAAATCGAAAGAGGGCTGGCTGGTGTCAAGTATGGCTTGGACGGTTATGATAAAGAATTACCATTCTGATTAAGGGGGAAAATACAATGAGAAAGAATAAAAATGGCTTTAACAAATATGAATGTATGGTTATCAAGGTAATTTTGACGATTACCCGACAGATAAGCGACAACGAGGAAAGAAAGAACTTTATCAGCCAAGTAAGGCTTTACGATAAAGAGGGAAACGAAATGCCCTTGTTCCTTAAACAGTTGGAGAGGAATTGACTAATGGCGTTCTGCTATCGCACAGAACGCCATTTTCTTTTTACATATTGGGAAAGAGGTGGAAACACTCTAAAACATCGTTCGGGGTCATATCCAAAATCAAGGCTAACGCCATAATCTCACTTGCGGTGAAGTCCGACTTGCCCGACATTTTACGGCGGAGTGTCGCATCTGTGATGACACGCCCCAAGAGGTTGTTAAAAATCATAAGTATATCGCTATTGGTTAGACCGAGTTCCTTTTTGCGATACTCCAAGAAGTCTTTGTCGGCAGCATTATAAACGCTATCCCGACAAGTTGCGGATTGAGAATACACAAGGCTTTTGTTCTTCTCTCGGAATTGCTCGGCTGTTTTCGGGGAACAAAGAGCGTTCAAACGCTCTCTGTTCTCTTGTATCTTGTTCTTATCCATTGTTTATGCTCCTTTATTGATATTGCCACGCAAAGGGCGGGGGGCTTGGATTTGGGTCACAAAAGTAAGTTTTTGCGCACTTTCTTTCAGCATTCCCATATCCTCGTTGATATATCGTTTCATAACACGAGGGTCGCTAATCAACATAAGTTTTCTTGTTTTCTCGGTATCTTCGAGCGTATTGTACGATTTGGTTGCGAATGTTCTTCTGTATTCGTGACACGCTCTTGGCTTAATGCCTGCTACCACACACATATCACGCATATTACTTGAGATTGTGTCGGGATGAAGCATTTTCCCCTCAACATTTGGGAAAAGGTATCCCACACCCTTATCAATGAGTTTTGTTTTCCGCAAATACTTCTTTAACGCCACTTTCAAATCAGGGTTGAGTGGGATTTGCTGAATCTGGAAAACATTGTTTCGTTTGATATGACGAAGAATCAAGATGTCATCATCAAACCTTACATCTTCAACAAGCATATTGGCAAGAGTTGAACGTCTTGCTCCTGTCAGCAAAAATGTCAACATCAAGTGGTAGTCTCGGAGTTCACTAAAACGCTTTGAATCTTTGTATCGGCAATTTAGAAGTTGTTTAATTTCCTCATCAGTATATACTGTAACTTCCTTTTTAGCAGGAGTTTGGAATAGTTTGATTTTCACAGGAGTAAGGTCTTCTGCGTCGATTAGGTAAGAAACAAAGGTTTTAAGGGTTCTTAAATATGTGTTGCGTGTTTCGACAGACACTTCCATACTCAAAAGGTGGAGTTTATATTTTTCAATAAGCTCTTTGTCAATCTCCGAAATATCTGTGTAAGAGTTATCATCACAGAACTTTAAGAAGTCCTTGACAGAACCTTTATAGGAACGAATAGTTGCGGTTCTAAGACCTTCGGAAGTTTTGGCTGAAATAAAAGCCTCAAAAGCATCGGTAATAGAAATGTTATCTTCATCTACAGTAGTAAGCAGTTTTTTCATAATCGTTTAATCTCCTTCATTACAATATATCTATAATCAGCATCACCTCTGCGCAGAGATTATTTTTTGCTTGTACCAGTATTATAGCATATTTTTTGGCAAAGGTAAAGAGTAAGCGGTCGAAAATTACCGATTATTTTTGATAGCCCCGTATAATTGCGGTCTTTGTGAGCAAATCATATTATACTAATAATAGAATTGAGTTTATTTAGTATAATATGCGGTTTCTATAGCATCAGCAGATTACGAAAAAATCGTCACAAAAAATTTTTTCTTGCTATGCTAAAGTTTCAAAAAATGATGACCTGTTGATTACATAAAAAACAAACCCCTTTCCGTGATTGTAAAGACCACGAAAAGAGGCTTGTTATAAGGGTTTGGAGCTGGAGATGGGATTTGAACCCACGGCCTATTGATTACGAATCAATTGCGCTACCACTGCGCCACTCCAGCATTGCCATTTAGTTGTAAAATTCGCAAGACAATTACGAATCAACTGCTCTACCAACTGAGCCATCCTAGCGTACCTTGGTATTATATCATATGAGAAACAAAAAATCAAGAGTTATTTTAATAAAACTTGATTTTAATCAAAAAATATGTTAACATATAGTTGAATAATTTTTTGGAGAAAGCTATGAATTTATGTGATATAAAAAGCATACGAAATATAATGCAGGCATTCGGCATCAATTTTCGCAAAGAATTAGGGCAGAATTTTTTGACAAACAAAATGGTCGTTGAAGATATCGCGGACGCCTGCTCAGAAACAAATAACGCCACTATCCTTGAGATAGGCCCCGGAATCGGAGTTTTAACAAAAGAACTCGCCGAAAGATACGATAAGGTCATTTCCCTTGAAATAGACACTAATCTCCTTCCCGTTCTCGCATACACTCTCTCGGATTTCAAAAACGTTGAAATAATAAATAAGGACGTTATGAAAACAGACCTTGAGGAACTCCTTTCTCCCTATTTTGAAAAAGGGCAGGTGTCGGTCTGTGCAAACCTGCCTTATTATATTACAACGCCTATACTTATGAAACTGCTTGAGAGCAGATTGCCCTTCGAGGCGATAACTATTATGATACAGTCCGAGGTTGCCGACAGGCTTTGTGCCGCCGCGGGTAAATCGGATTACGGTGCGATAACAGCCGTACTTTCATATTATGGGGTAGCGGAAAAGCTCTTTACCGTACAGGCAGACAATTTCATACCGGCACCAAAGGTCGATTCCGCCGTTGTAAGAATAAAGCTTTATAAAGAAATACCCTATAAACCAAAGGACGAGAGCCTTATGTTCCGAACAATAAAGGCTGCCTTTGAGCAGAGACGAAAAACTCTCTCAAATGCACTCTCAAACGGCTTCTCCGAGCTTTCAAAGGACGAGATAAAGGAGATAATCGAAAAGTGTGGTCACAGGGCTGACATTCGAGGTGAGCGTCTTGATATTTCCGAGTTCGTTGCCCTCTCTGATGCAATAGCAGATAAGATAAACTCCTCAAAAAATTAAATATAAAGCACTTCTATCTTCACGATAGAAGTGCTTTTTGTCATTCTTATATGTAATTTTTGTTGTTTTTGCGGTATTCTGTAGGATTCATACCAACTCGTGCCTTAAAGCTATTTGAAAAATACGCGGCATTTTCAAATCCTGTTCTGATAGCGATATCCACAAGCGGAAGCTCTGTATATTTCAAAAGTTCCTTCGCTTCATTTATACGAAGCGTGATTATATATTGTTTGAGCGTTTTCCCTGTATAAACCCTGACAAGCCTACTGACGTAATACGGGTGATAGTTGACCTTTGCGGCAATAGTCGAGCTGTCAAGCCTTTCGCTTAAGTTCTGAGAAATATAATCCAATATCAGATTTATTCTCTTGTTTGAGAAGTTATTAAAAGTTGAAATGTGCCGCACAAGATTGCAGAACAAATTTTTTAAGAGAGCTGACATACATTCTCTATAATAAAGCTGTCCTTTTTCAAATTCCTCGACGATTTTTCGCACCAAGTATTCTCCGCCCGCAAAATCAGGTATGACCAAGGGCTCATTAAGTCGGGTAAAATCCTCAAAATCAATTTTATTATATGTTCCGACGGGTTCGTCTGTAAGAGGAAGGATCTCCGTCTTGTCTGAACGGCTCTGGTCAAAATCAAAATTGACAATTGCCATAGTAGTACCTTTATATTCGAAGAATTTATAAGACTCCCCTTCCGGAATGAATATCATAGAGGATGCCGGAAGTACATATTCGATGCCTGATACGTTTATTTTGCAAGAACCCTCAAGAACGAGGAACAAACGGCAATCTCCGGGATAAACAAAATTCGGAAAAGGGGTAAAATTTTTCATTATACTAGCATATCTCACAAACGGATTAATATCAATAACTTTCATTTTTACCTCCCCTCAAAAAAGATGAAAATATTTGTTTTTTATAAGTTTTGGTTCGCATTTCGTATTTATATTAACATAAAAAAATGATATAATCAAGTATATAATCATAAATTACTGTTTCAAAAGGAGTTTTTTATGAAATTTTCTGTCGGATATCAAATTGATAAACGTGAAATGTTTGTTTCGGAAATTATAAAACGACGTGAACAGATAAATGAAGTTTATTTTGCTTTCGGAGATTTTGCGAACGGCAGGCATAGATCGACAAGGGATCTTTACCTTGATCCCGAGACTGCACGTGAACGTCAGCTCTCCGAGCTTATGGCTCTGTCCGATGCCGGAATATCTCTCAATCTATTGCTTAATGCAAACTGTTACGGCGCCGACAGCCTCGCCCGTTCGTTTTATGAAAAGATAGGAGACACAGTAGATTATTTTGCCGAAAATTTCTCCCTCACCTCCGTCACAACGACCTCTCCTATCATAGCAAAATTCATCAAAGACAATTTTCCTGCGCTCGATATTCGTTCATCGATAAATATGGAAATAGGTACGCCCGCCGCTATGGACTATATAAAAGAATATTATGATTCTTTTTATCTGCGGCGCGAACTTAACCGCGACATAGAAGGCATATTGAGGGCAAAAAAGTGGTGTGAAGAAAATGGCAAGAAGATGTATATGCTTGCCAATAGCGGTTGTCTAAATTACTGTCCCGTTCACAATTTTCACGATAATCTCGTTGCCCACGAAGAAGAAATCATGTCGCGTGATAACGCATTTGAATTCCATAGCGTTTGCAAAAAACGTCTGCAGAACAAAGAAACTGCTGTTTCGCTTTTACGAGATTCAAACTTTGTCCGCCCCGAAGATATTCATCTTTACGACGGTTTGTTTGAGGCGGCAAAACTCGCTACAAGAGTAAATCCGAACCCTACCCAGATTCTTCGGGCATATACGACGGGAAAGTATATAGGGAATCTTGCGGAGCTGCTTGAACCGGATCATTCAAGTGCGATCGCTCCGTATATTCTTGAAAACACGCTCATCCCACAAGATTTTGCGGAACGTGTTATGAAATGTGACAAAAACTGCGACAAGTGCAGATATTGTGATAAAATTTTCCAAAAAGCTTTGAAAAAATATAACGAAGGAGTTTTCATTTATGCTAACGAGTAAGATGATCAAAGAAGCCGCTCTTGCGGCAGGTGCTGACAGCTGCGGCATTGCTCCGATAAGCCGTATGAAAGGTGCACCGGATGTGATGAATCCCGCCTTGCTCTTCCCTGAATGTAAGAGTATGATTGGCATGGTATTCAGAATCCCGAGAGGAGTTCAAAGAGGTATTGAAGAGGGTACTCAGTTCTATCAGTATCCGTCAATGGCATATGGCGGAATCAATGAGATCCTCGCTCCCTCAGTTCTCTACAAAGTCGGTAAGCTCATAGAGGATGAGGGCTACGAAGCATTTACATATCGAAACACAGGCGCAAGAGGTGCAGTATCTGATATGGACGGCTCAGAGGGTGCTACGCTCTCTCCCGAGGAGCAGATCGAGGTAAACGAAAATGCAAAGACCTCAACTGCTCACCACAGAAGCGTTCAGTTCACAAGAGCTACAAGAGAAGGCAACGTTCCGCCGGACCTGCAGTTCCAGTTCCGTCTTGCAGCAGTTGCCTGCGGTCTTGGTGAGATCGGTTACAGTAAGATGCTTCTCACCCCCGAATTCGGACCTCTTCAGAGAGTTGCGTTCATCTTTACCGATGCTGAGCTTGAATATGACGAGATGTACAGCGGTGAGCCTCTTTGCCGTAAGTGCTACGCTTGCGTAAGAGAATGTCCCGGCGGCTGTATTCCTCATCCGAGTACAGACAAGGTAATAAGAGTTGACATTGACGGTAAGATATGCGAATGGGGCGACATTGATATGTGGCGTTGCTACGCATTCTACACTCATGCGGGAAGATACTATAATCCTTTCGTTCCGAAGGAAGTATTCGATAAAAACGAAAACGGTGCTCTCACTCTTCTTGAAACTCCCGGTATGGTAGGTACAGAAGATGATATTATGAAAGTATATACCGCTCTCCAAAAATACTTCCCTTCGTGGGTTGGTTACAATATGGCAAAATGCGGCGGCTGTATAAGAGCTTGTGTAAGTATGCTTGAAAAGAAGGGCGGCTGTATGGAAAAACGCTTCAAAGAGCCTCTTCGTACAGGCAAGCCCTGGAAGATGGACAGGTGATAAGGCAATGATCGAATCTTATTCCCATTCAGGCGAAGACTTTAAGGCCGTTCTGACGTACGAGGGTTGGAAAATAGGGTTGCTTCGAAAAAGCGAACGTTTTTCGACCGAGGGAATTTGGGAGCGTCATACGATGACAGACGAGGCTTTCGTTCTTCTCTTGGGTGCGGCTACACTCTTTGCAAAAGACGAGTCGGGAAATATCGAAAAGGTTGAGATGAAAAACGACGTGTTATATAACGTTCCAAAAGGTGTTTGGCATCATATTATAGTAGCTGATGAAGACACTACGGTTCTTGTCGTTGAAAACAGTAACACCTCCGCTCTCAACACCGAAAAGATTTTACCCGCATAACTTAATGGAAAGGTTGGTAGATATTTTGGAATTAACAAGTAAATTGATAAAAGAAAAAGCGATTGAATTCGGTGCTGCTGTATGCGGTATCGGTACGCTTGATATTTTCGAGGGTGAAAATCCTCAGAGAGACCCCAAAAGTATTCTTCCCGGAGCTAAATGCATCGTCGGCTTCGGAATCCCCGTTCCGAGAGGACTTTACCATGCACTCGAAACAGGCGGACAGTCATATACATATACTTCTGTCGGCGTTAAGATGATAGAAGAGGATTATGCTGAAATTTTCCTTTTCAAGATAGGAAATATAATTGAAGATTTCGGATATGACGCATGTCTGCAAAGAAGCGTTCCAAATCTTCGTATAAAGGGCGACAAAACGACTAATCCCGAGGTTGTTGACACATATGAGCTTATCCATGCAGAAGCAGTTGCTCCCGGAAAGCCCGTTCCGGACGTCCTTATCGATTTCGGCAAGGCTGCAAAGGCCTGCGGAATAGGTCACGAGGGTAAGAGCGGAAGAATAATTAATGACAAATACGGCCCTTATATGCGCTATATGTTCATTATTACCGACGCTCCTCTCGAATGTAACGGGGAGTATGAAACAAATCACTGCGAGGGTTGCGACGAGTGTTCAAAGGCTTGTCCCGGTAACGCTATCGATGCAAACGGACTTGACACATGGCAGTGTGCGGTTTACTATAAGGGTGCTCACCGTTCTAATCGCTTTATGACAGACGATTTTCTTGCAGGAGACCCCGAACGTGACGATATTCTCGACGGTAAAAAGCGTTTCGACGCAGAATCCGCAAGAAAAGTGATAAGACAAATGCACTTCTTGCCTTCAACTAAAGGATACGCGGCTTGTCTTTGCGAAAAGGCATGCGACAGAGCTTGCTATAAGCATATAAAGGGGGAAAAATAATATGAATTTGCGTGAAGAAATCATAAAGGTCGCAAAGGCTGAGGCGGCTGACCTTGTTGGGTTTGCTCCCGCCAGCCGTTTTGGTGCAGACGACCCCATATTCAAGATATTCCCCGAAGTAAAGACCGTTATCTGTCTCGTTTTCAGAGTCCTCAGAGGTGTTTACAGAGGCATCGAAGAGGGTACTACATATTATCAGTTCCCTACTATGGGTTGTGAAACTATGGAAGAAACGGTTATGCCTATAGCTTCTCTTAAGGTTTGTAACCTCATCGAAAGCGAAGGTCATATGGCACTTCCCCAACGCCGTCATTATACGATAACATCTGATAAAGACGACACTAACCCCGAAGCTCAGAATGAAGCTATCTTCAGAGGACGCGATAAAGAAATACATATGAATTTTGAAGACTCGGCAGTTCTTTGCGGCGTAGGTGAGCGTGGTTTTTATGGAGCACTCTTGACGGATGAATTCGGTCCTATGGTTAAATACTGCTTTGTGCTTACTGATGCAGAGCTTGAGGCTGACGACGTAAAGGAAGCACACCTCTGCGACAAGTGCGGAAAATGCGTAAAGGGTTGTCCCGGAAACGCTATCGACGCTGAAAGCGGTAAACTTGACCGTTGGCGTTGTGCAGTTTATTATGACGGTGCTTGCGGACTTAAAAATCCTTTCATGGCTCCCGACGCTTTCCCTGATTTTGAGAACAGACTTGATATCATCGCAGGTACGGCAAAAATCGACCGTGCTCTTGCGGAAAAGATAATCGACTCAAACGTATTCTATCCTGCAATCATGCAAGGCTATCAGGCTTGTATGTGTGGTCGCTCCTGCGATATGGAATGTTACGTTCACCTTGAGGAAAAGGGTGCTCTGACAAAGAGCTTCAAGACTCCTTTCCGTAAGAGAGAACCTTGGAAATTCAATATCGAAGATTTTGAAGCATAAAAAATAAGGGTGTTGCGAGAAGCAACACCCTTGTTTTTTATCATCAAGTCATATATTACTGAAAATCCTTTAAGAACCAAACGTCGTCCTTACCAAGCTCTATCTGGCGTCCTCGAAGATAACCAAGCACTCCGCTGCCGTCCGAAAAATCAAAACGAAGCTTGTAGGAATAGAGTGCTTGATATTTATATCCCTTTTCTCTGTCGCCTTTGTTCACTCCATACTTACCGTCACCAATAAGCGGATGACCGATATGTGCCATATGTGCTCTTATCTGGTGAGTTCTGCCCGTCACAAGCTCAATCTCAAGCAGGGCGTCCTTACCCTTTTTTGATATAACTCGATACTTTGTGATTATTTCCTTTGCCGCACCGACCTTTTTATCGTAAACCTTAACGGTGTTCGTCGCACTGTCTTTGAAAAGATATGCTCGTAAGGTCTTTGAAGGCTCGCTCGGTATTCCGTGAACTGCACAGAGATAAAATTTGCTTATCTCGTTATTTTTGATCTTTTCATTCATTACCCTCAAAGCCGCCGCGTTCTTTGCCGCAATCACGATTCCTCCGGTATTCCTATCAATACGGTTACAAAGAGCAGGAGCAAAGGACTGCTCGGACCTCGGATCATATTCGCCCTTTTTGTAAAGATATGCCTTTATGTGCATAATCAGGGTATTATCCTTTGCCTCGTCGTCCTCATGCACAACGACACCCGGACGTTTATTGACAAGAATAATATTTTCGTCCTCATATACAACGTTTATTTTAGGCTCTATACGCTCAATTGCACTCTCGTCCTTTTCGGGCGAATCGAAAAATTCATCACGTATGAAAAGATCGATAACGTCACCCTCCGAGAGCATATAGCTCTGCTCGGTACGCTTTCGGTTGACTTTTATTTTCTTTGTGCGAATGAATTTATACATAAGCGACATCGGTAAGCCTTTTACTGCTTTTGAGAGAAATTTGTCAAGTCTCTGCCCCGAATCGTTCTTTTTCACCACAATAGAACGCATATTACCTCCAAAATACAAAGATGCCGCGCCACAGGCGCGGCACTTTTATTATCACTTAGTTCCGAAAATTCTGTCTCCCGCATCGCCAAGACCGGGAACGATATAAGCATGTTCATTAAGACATTCGTCAAGTCCCGCACAATAAATATCAACGTCGGGATGATCCTTCTGGATCTTTTCAACTCCCTCAGGAGCCGCTACAAGACACATAAGGCGGATACTCTTACAGCCCTTGTTCTTGAGCATAGTCAAAGCATCAGAAGCAGAACCGCCGGTTGCCAACATAGGATCGACCAAGATGACTATTCTATCCTGTATGTCAAAAGGAAGTTTGCAATAATACTCGACAGGCATATGGGTATCGGGATCACGGTAAAGACCGATATGTCCTACCTTCGCTACGGGAACGAGACGAAGAAGTCCATCTACCATTCCAAGACCTGCACGCAGGATCGGTACTATAGCAAGTTTCTTGCCCGAGATCATTTTAGCTGTCATCTTTGTCACGGGAGTTTCAATCGCCACGTCCTCAAGCGGAAGATCGCGGGTGATCTCATAACCCATAAGTAAAGCAATTTCATCGAGAAGCTCACGGAAGTCCTTAGATCCGGTTTTTCTATTACGCATAATAGAAAGCTTATGCGTTATAAGGGGATGATCGACAACATGAAGTTCACTCATTTTATTTTTACCCTCGTTTCTTGAAGTTTATAACATTTTACAATACCATTATAACTCAATATTTTACGTTTTTCAAGCATAAATAACAAATAATTACGAAAAAACCTAAAAAGGTTTACAAAAACCTGTTTACAAAAAGCTATCAGACATGATACAATTTATATATACTTGAGAAAGGGAGCGTAAAAATGGCATCAGTTAACAAAACTGTGGGTATATATACTCTCGGCTGTAAAGTGAATCAATACGAAAGCGAAGCCATAGCAGAGCTTTTTGAGGAGCGTGGTTATAAAATCTGCTCGGCTTCTCTTCCCTGCGACGTCTATGTTATAAATACTTGTACTGTGACCGCCGAGAGCGACCGAAAGGCAAGACAGTTTATACGCCGTGCTATCTCTGCAAACCCGAGTGCTTTCATTCTTGTTACGGGTTGTTTTTCCCAGAGCAGACCGGAACAAGCAAAAAATATCGAGGGCGTTGACTACATATGCGGCAATTCGAATAAAACGAGTGTTATTGAGGCAGCGGAGCAGCTTATAAAAAAAGGGTCAAAGAATGCTCCGCCCATAATAAATATCCCTGACCTTGAGTCCTCTTCCTTTGAAAATATGAGCATAAAGCATTTTGACCGAACGAGAGCTTATCTCAAAATAGAGGACGGCTGCGAGAACAAATGCTCATATTGTGCCATTCCCGCCGCACGAGGTCCCGTACGTTCAAAATGCCCCAAGGACGTCATCGACGAGGTAAGGGTACTTACCGAGGGCGGCTGTCGTGAGATAGTTCTGACAGGAATTGAGACCGCTTCTTACGGGCGTGACCTTGAAGGATATGGCTTGGGCGAGTTACTTGCGGAAGTTGATAAGATCGACGGCATAGGCAGGATAAGATTAGGCTCGATCGACCCGTCTGTTATGAGGGAAGATTTTGTAAAGAAAATTTCGTCGCTTAAGTGCTTAACTCCGCATTTTCATCTTTCAATGCAAAGCGGAAGCAATCGTATTCTTGGTCTTATGAAAAGAAAATACAACAGAGAAATGGCTCTGAATAATATTGAAATGATTCGGTCATACATAAATGACGTGACCTTTACTACAGACTTTATAGTAGGTTTTCCGTCAGAGACCGACGAGGATTTTGAGCTTACTATGGATTTTGCCCGAAAAGTAAAATTTCTCGATATGCACGTTTTCACCTATTCAAAACGTCCCTCAACTATAGCCGCCACGATGGGTGGGCAAGTTTCTTCTGAGATAAAAAAAGAACGCTCAGCCAAGCTTATTGAGCTCGGAAAGGAACTAAAAAAAGAAGTACTTTGCAATTTCGTGGGCAAGAACGAATATACCGAGGTTCTTTTTGAATCATACGAGGACGGCAGAGCGTATGGGCATACAGCTTCATTTGTTCCGGTATGTGCCTCCTCTAAGGAACCGCTGAATGCGACTCTTCTTCGTGTTAGACTCACTCATACAGACGGCAATATGTGCTATGGTGAGCTTGAATAAGTTTGGTATGATATACAAATTTTCGCAAAAAATCGAAAAATATATAGCTTTTTTGCAGTTTTTTCAAAAAAATCAGAATTTATTCAAAAAAACTCTTGCATTTTTCTTTCTAACATGATATAATAACCGTTGTTATATCGTCAAATATGATAATTTGAATATAAAGTTCACCTAAAAAGGTGTATTTCGAGGAGGTGTCAGGTATGGCAAAATGCAGTGTTTGCGGAAAAGGCGTTGTTTTCGGACACAATGTTTCCCATTCGAATCGTAAAACCAACAGAACATGGAAACCCAATATTCGTAGAGTAAAGGCTGTTGTAAGCGGCACTCCTAAGACGGTTTGCGTTTGTTCAAAATGCCTTCGTTCAGGCAAGGTTACACGCGTTTAATTGAAAGAAAATATGGCAGACTGGACAGTCTGCCGTATTTTTTATTTTTAGAAGGACGGTATGCTTTGTGAAAATTGCGATCTGTGATAGCCGCATACCAAAAGCGGCTCTTGATAATCTCTCGCATTATTGCGACAATATAGTTCTTTTGCCGAAATTTGAAGCACTTGCTCCCCCTGTTTCAGCACATCCCGATATACTCATTTTCCCTCTTGCCGATAAAGGTTATATTTTGACGCACAGAGAGTATCTTTTATACGCACAGGAGGCATTTGCAGGAATTGATTTGGATATAATCCCGATATCCGAAAAGGCAGGTGACGTATATCCGAGAGACATTCTGCTGAATGCTGCGGTCGTAGGAGAACATCTTTTCGGCAAACTTGATCACCTATCAAAATCGGTCTTAAATTCAGGATTTAAGAATATAAACGTAAACCAGGGCTATGCCCGCTGTTCAACCTTATCGGTAAATGAGCGAGCATTAATAACATCTGATAAAGGAATAGCAAAAGCCGCAAAAAAAGAAAATTTAGACGTTCTTCTGATAGAACCCGGATACGTTGAGCTCGATGGCTATGATTACGGATTTATAGGCGGAGCCGGAGGGTACGACAACGAAAACGTATATTTTTGCGGTAACGTTCAGACTCACCCTGACGCAGATAAGATAATTGACTTCTGCCTGTCTCACGGGAAAACTCCTATCTCCCTCGCCTCGTCTCCGCTATATGACGTAGGTACGATATTCTTTCTCTATTTATAAAATTTATATCCCGATTCTAAAGGGGTTGCAACATATCGTTGCAACCCCTGTTTTTTGTGGCAAAACCGTGGCGGCAGAGCCGCACACTATTATTTTATGCTATCCGGAATCGGAATGTCAAGAGCATCTCCAAAAGGAAGCGAATAAATACATACCTTCGAAGGCTCCTTTCCAAAGATCCTCTTCACAGCTTCTTTATAGTACATCAGCTGAGAAGCATGCCTCTCGGTCAGTTTCCTCAAAGCAAGATCGGGAATTTTCAGCTCTTGAGCGTCGAGATAGTCCGTCTTATAATCGCAAAGTGTTACATTACCGTCCTTATCAACTAAGACAAGGTCTATAACACCCTGAACGACTATCGACTCGTCCCCAACAAGACTCGAAAATTCCTTGTCAGCCGTAAAGGCAGATGCGGGTAGCTTGATATTAAATCTCTGCTCTCGGTATATCTTACCGCCCTCCGAGACCGTTTTCTTAAGCTCCGCATAAAAAGGAGAGGCAAAGAACTTCTCAATATGATGTATATTGATAAGCTCCTGTATTCCCGGCTCAAGCAATCCTACGGAGCAAAGTCTCGCCATTTCTTCTTTTACGCCGTTCTTTTCCGCATTTTCAAAATCGCAGAACTGCATAAACGTATGAGTTGCCGTTCCTTTCTCGGCGGATGTTGCCCGCTCTGACGGCGGGATAAGAAAAGCGGGCAGGTCTCGCAGAGTTATCTCCTCTGCTGACATTTCGTCAGTTTCCGACGAATCCAGCACCTCGGGATAAAGCTTTGAAACAGAAAGCTTTGCAGGAATTTTTGACAAGTGCGAATATTCGTATGAGAAGTCAAAGCGTCTCGAAAGCTCATAATAGAGTTCCTCTGCCTTGGCTATGTCTATTGCTACGTCTTCAGATTTTTCTTTTTTGAGATAGGTATTAAGAGATGGAATATTTGGTGCTTCGAGAGTGTTTATGTCAAGAATTGGTGAAGCCGTCTCTCCTACAGCACAAAGCACCGTGCTTATCCATTCAAAATAACTTGCCGCGGTCATTATCGTATATCTATCCGCATACAACGCCCTCATTTGTGCTTTTTCTTCCCAGGAGCCTGAGTCTGTATGTGCACTAATATATAACCGCTCTCTTGCACGGGTCATAGCAACGTAAAGTACACGCATCTCTTCCTCAAGCTCTTCACTTTCATTCTTCGATATGATAGCTTGTCTTATTTGCGTATCTATTTTGGCAAAACCGCTTTCATCACGAAAACAAACGCCAAGACCTATATCATAATCAAATTCTATGGTTTTATTGGTGCTCTTCAGCATTTTTTTCTGCATAAACGGAATAAAGCATATAGGAAATTCAAGTCCCTTTGAGTTATGTATCGTCATAACGCTTACAACGTTTGAGCTATCAGACATCGCCGGCGGTTCGATCGTTTGGTCGGAAGCTATAATATCGTTAATATAGCATATAAAGCTGTAAACCCCTTTATATGCACCGCTTTCGTACCGACGAGCGTAATCATATAGCATCAGAAGATTTGCTCTGCGTTCATTGACCGAAAAATCCTCATCACCCGACGAACTTCCCGCAAAAGAAAGAATCGAAGTGTCCGAATAAATGAACTTGATCAGCCTATCAACGCTCAAAAACTTCGCATTCTCACGATACAAATCAAGCTTTTTGAGGAAATAAGATATTTTTTGGCGCAATATCTCATTATCTGAATTTTGAGAAGCATAAATAAGATCGTCATAAAGAGAAACCGCTCCACTTCCGCTCTTTCTTATCTCAACAAGATCTCCTATCCCGAATCCGAAAAGAGGCGAACGAAGAACACCCGCAAGATAAACATCCTTTTGCGGATTGTCTATGACGTTCAAAAGGCTGAGAACCAAAAGCACCTCGGGATTTTCAAAATAGTTTACCGTCGTTCTTGCAGAGCAAGGGATTCCGACCTCGGAAAGTGCCTCGGCAAAACGATTCGCCGTTGCATTATCACGGGCAAGGATAGCAATATCTCTCGGTTCTATTCTGCGTAAAATCCCTTTATCCTCGCAGGTCTCATCTTCGCTCTTAAGCAAACGAATTATCTCAGAGACAACCGCCCTTACCTCAAGCTCGCTTCCTTTACCCTCATATTTTTTACGTTCACTCTCCTCCATTTTGCCAATAGCAGACTTATTATAAGATCGTATGACGTTGAATTGTGCCTTTTTTATCTCTCTTCCATCGACCGTACTCTGCTTTCCGCAAACAAGATCGTCCCTGTCAGTATAACCTATACTGTTTGGACCTCCTCGAAAAAGATAAGAACAGATGAGATTTGTAGCATCGATAACAGATCTGTCACAGCGAAAATTCTCAGACATATAGATCGCACAATTCATACTTCTTGATGCCATAGATACGTCAGGAAAAGTGTTCTTATATTCGGCAAATACCGTTGGGTTTGCCCCTCTGAAACGGTATATACTCTGCTTGATGTCACCTACCATAAAACGATTATCGGGCTTTGATATAGCACTAAATATCATATCCTGCACGATATCTGTATCCTGATATTCGTCTATATATATTTCGTCATACTTTTCGGAATAGACTCTTGCCAATTCTGTCGGCATACCGTCCTCACCTATGAAAAGCTTCATGACGAATCTCTTATTATCCGAAAAATCACAAGAGGAACGGCTCAGCTTTTCCTCCGAAAGACGTTTGTCAAACTCACGCAATATTTCATACAGCATAAACGAAAAATCAGCAGTACGATACGCGTCGGCTGACAATGTTTCCTCGTGCATGGAAAAGAATTTTTTGCCAAGGCTTATATATTCGTCCGTTGCTTCTTTTCTTAGCTCCTTATAGGTTGAAATTTCGGTGGACGAGCCCGTATATTTTCCGAGAGTTATCTTATGGTATGAGGAAAATTCTCTGCGTGCACCCTCATAGTCGTCATCGTGTATAGCTTTCATCGTACTTGCAAAATGCTCTTTATCATAGGTAAAGGCAGGTCCATAAGCTTTTGCAGCCTTCTCGTCACTCATTATCACGTCAAGAGCATCGGTATAGATTCTTTCCGTATGCGAGAAGAAATCCTCCATCTTGCCCTTTACGTATTTACCCGCACGGCCCTCAAAAAATGGCATATTTGCTTCTTTTTTGAGCGTTTCGGCATTCTGCACCAAAAACTCAAGGAACTGGGGATACCCTCCCAATTTTTTATATATATCCAGAAGCTCAAGCGTTGCATTGTCTCGGCCGCGGGAATCCATAAAGTTATCCATAAAGGCACGAAAATCTTTGCCTTTTGATTCGTAAAAATCCTCGATAACGTCCCCAAGGATACGAATCTTCATTACTTCAAGCTCTCCGGAATCAAGCATATTAAGACGTGCCGGAAGACCGAGAACCTCAAAGTTACTCTTTACAACGCTATAATAAAAAGAGTCTATTGTGCATATTTCCGCACTTCCCAGTCTTATCATCTGACGGCTCAGATGACTGTTCGCAGGGTCCTTTGCCAGAGCCTCTCCGACAGCTTTTGATATTTTACTTCTCAAGTCTGCTGCCGCAGCCTTTGTAAAGGTTACTATCAGAAAGCGTCCGATGTCGGCGGGGTTTTCTTTATCGGTAAGTCTGCGTATTATACGCTCGGTAAGAGTTGTTGTCTTTCCAGAGCCTGCCGCAGCGGAGACAAGTATGGTTTTGTCACGGTTTTCTATCGCACAAAGCTGTGCATCTGTCCATTTTGCCATTTTTAATCCTCGTCTCCTTCCTCATTCTTTTTTATATGCTTAACTCGGCATACCGAACGCATACGGCAGTATTCACACGGAAGCATACCGTCATGCTCCAAGGGCGAAATACAAGCATTACCCGAACGTAATTCATTAAAGATCTCGATAAGCTTATCCGAAACAGCTTTTGATATTTCGCCAAATTCATCGGCGTTTTTCAGTGCCTTTGAGGGATCTCTTTTATTAACCGACACCATAAATCTATAGTCCATATCGGTATTTACTGCTCGTAAAACATTCTCGTCGGAGAGCAAAATACCGCTTCTCTCCAAATTTTTGTCCGCATCCGAGAATATTTTATCTTTGTCCGTGTTTGAATCGGCGTCAACACTCTTTATCTTCGATGACAGATATACGACGCCTGCCGGTATAAGCCTTCCCTTGCCAGAGCAACCAAAAAGCTTTTTATTCTTTTGTGCCTGCTCTCCACTATCCGCACATATTGAGAAAAGATAAAGAAGCATCTGCAGATTTAAGCCCTCATCTATATCCTTCATCGAAAACTGCTTTGCGCCTGTTTTATAGTCAACGACCTTAACGTATATATCCTCACCCGAGCGGAACAGGTCAACTCTATCGACAATTCCCCTCAAAGACACGCTTGATCCGTCAGACAGCTTAAATTCTAACGGCTTTATAGCATCGTTATCCCGTTCGTTTATCTTCAATTCAAAGAATGACGGCACGAAACGACTCTTTGAAAGCTCTGCCGTTATGTTTTTTGCAAGAAGGCGGGAAAGATGAGAGAGCTTATAGAAAACGTGCTTTATCTGCTCACGGTTCTTGTCTTTCTCGGGAAATTTTTCCTCAATGTAAAGACGCATAAGCTCTTCAATCAGCTCATCTACCTTCTCTTCTGCGATCTCAGAATTGAATCCGTGCTCGTCTGTCACACTTTTGATGAAATTTTCAAGCAAAGCGTGAACGAGCGAGCCTGTGTCCGATAGCCTGAAAGTGTTTTTCTCGTCTGCACGTAATTTCAGAACGTATTCACACCAATAGTCAAAATGACATTTTACGTATTTTTCGAGAGCCGAGGGGGAGAATGACATATGCCTACCGAAAATAAGATCAGACATCTCGGCAGGTACGTGACAAGTGCTATCACAAATCGGAATATAACGAGCACAAAGCCTGTCCGAATATTCCTCTTTCTCGGAAAAATAACGTGCAAGTGCCTCCGCATCCTCCCCTGAGGCAAGTGGCGTATATTCAAATGCAACGGCTCGGCTCCAAAGACGCTCTGAAAGAGGTAGCGAGGAGTAATCGATAACCGATGCTGAAATCAAGAGACGTGTACGCTCAAATGCAAGGGACGGCATAAGGATCTTACCGCCTTGAAGCTCTGATGCGGAGTACGTCATTATCAGCTTCTCAGAGGGGGCACTCACTGCCCTGTAAACATAGAAAAGCTCCTCAGACGACCTTTCTTCACTGTCCCCCGAAAGCTCTATTCCTATCTCGGAGAGAAAATGTCTTTCATCATCCGTCAGCATACCGCCATCCGACGCGTTTTTGGGAAATACTCCCTCATTTACCCCTATCAAGATAGCACACTTGGGACTATCCGCACGCAAAAGCGAAGCAGAACCTACCGTCACCTCGTCACATGAGGTTGGGATATTCCCCATCGCTGTCTCGGAGAGAACTATATTCAGAGCCTGCTCAAACTCAGAACTGTCATAACGCTCTGAGCCGCAATCAAGCTCAGCCAAAATTTCAAGAACGTCAAGCACGGTATTATAAAGCCTTAAAGCCTCGCTCGCCTGGGTTTTGTTTCCTTTCAGATTTGTGTCCGCAGCAAAGGAACGAAGCTGATCGGGGATTTTCAGCTCCTGCATATACTCAAATACCGCACGACAGATGTCAACGTTCGTCTTCGCCGCATCCACCTTCCCAAAAAGATTAACCAAAGGAGCTGTAATAGCGTAACGAGTTCTGTTTACCGTATCGAGCGTATCAATATTACGCTCACTTACTCTTGCGGAATAAGAATCGGGATCCATCGTCCATTTCTCGCCAAAAAAGGCAGAGCCGCTTATACTCCACTTCCATATGTATTGCTCAAACAGGTCTGCATCTCGCAAAGGAACTCCGCAAAGTCCCGTTTTTATATAAGTTATAACGTCCTCAGTCCGCCAGCCTTTGTTTTTTATACGAAAGGCACACAGAAGAAGTTTCGATAGAGGCATCGAGGTCACATTCGTGCTTTTTGACATAAAATACGGTATCTCCGCTTTTTCAAGAGCACTGTCGATGATACCCTCGTAATTCTTTGCATCTCCTGCAATAATAACAATGTCCCTATACCGCATACCGCCCATCACAAGCTTTGAAACAGCGGCGCAGACAGCCTCCGCTTCTTCATACACGTTCGTGCATTTTATAAGCTCGACACTGCCTGTGTTATAATCCTCCTCATTGAGAGCCGCATCAAAACGCCAAATGTCCCGCCAAAGTCTGCGAAGTGCCTTGTCGCTCGTTCGCTTATTTTCGGTCATTTTCTCAAAAATCGTCTCACAACCTGCACGCTCGGCTATCTCGACCAAGTTCCTCATCGAACGATTTACGGCATCAAACTGTAAAGCTCTGCCGTCCTCCGAGCAGAATGCCGCCGTTATGTTTTCCGCCTGCTTGATTATTTGAGAAAGCACAGCTTTCTGCGAGGCGGTAAAGCTCATAAACGAATCTATGTAAATATCAAAATCCTTAAAATAATTATGCTCCGAGAGCTTTTCGGCGAGCTTACCTATATCGTCCGAAGCGTCGCCTTTTCCGTAATTTGAAAGAAAATTGGAATAGGTTGCGTATATAAGCGAAAGATCCTCCAGCTTGTCTGCTAAACGTGAATTTTTCTCCGCCTTCTCTGCCGCACGCTCAAGCATAGCGGAAGATATACCATACGTTTTGAACTCCTCAATCTGCGAGAGCATCATCTCGGAAAAAGAAGCATCTCCTTTTTGTCTGCCGTATTCCCGAAGAAGTGGGGATAGCACACGCAAGGTGTTCCAAGTGGCAAGGCTTTTTACGGGCGATGTCACGTAATTATAAGTAAGACCGCCGTATTCGCGAAATACACGATTTGCAAGTCTTGTAAAATTACTTACCTCAAACGTAAGCTGTGCCGACGGAGGGAGAATATCCAGCATCTTGCGTTCGCGCATGACCGTCTCCTGCTCGGGCACGAGCAAAATAGTCTTTCTCCCTGCTCTGACACTGTCTATTATCATATCGTTTATTCTGTTAGTTTTACCCGAGCCCGAAGGTCCGTAAATCAACTTCAGCATATTTTCTCCGATCTACTCTTTATTTTTTATCCTCAAAAATTCTCAAATTACGCAAAATAGTATCTTTGCCCCGCCATGAATATGCACGTTCCGAAAAATCCGAATCGGTCATTTTCAGGATTTTGTCCAACGTAAGATGAGGCAGTCGGTCACGCTTGAAAAATTCTATATCCGTTTCATTTATATTCTTTGTATGCGGACACACACTCTGACAGATATCACACCCCCAGACAGATGCCCCTCCGAGCAATTCTTTAACCTCTTTTTCATCAAGGTTGCCTTTTTTCTGCGTGAGCGACGATATACATTTACTCTTATCAAGTCCAACTGGACAAGCATTTTTGCAAAGTCCGCAATCTTCGCAAGAAAGTATATCACTCTTATTTGAGGGGAGCTCTGCATCGCAGATTATCTCACCCAAGAAAACGAAAGACGAATATTTTTCAGTTATCAGCAAACCGTTTTTGCCGATAACCCCAAGTCCCGCAAGTGATGCAGAAAACATTTCATCTATCGGTGAATGGTCTGAGAATCCCGCAAAAACGGTACTCGGAAACTCGACTCTAAGATCCCCCAACACCCTATCAAAAAAACCCTTAAAATACAGGTGATAGTCTTTGGGGACAGCATAAAGAGACACGTTTCTGTCCACATTATCCGAGATGTAATACGGCACGGCGAAAATTATAACGCTCCCGTCCCCGTTAGGATCTATCCCCGCACGCTCTAACAAATACGGCCGCACAACAGGGCAATCGGATAAAGCCAAAGACGAAACGTATTCAATTTTTTCTTTTTCAAGAAGCTCTCTCGCCCTCTCAAGAATATCCATATGCCCCTCCAGTTTTGATCAACACCCTATGTCTTCGTATATCTCCATAAGTCGCTCTTCGATCTCGTTTTTACGTCTATCAAGCTCGCTCGCCCTCTGATAGTCACTCGCCGCCTCGCCATAAAGCTCCGCTTCAACTTCTTCCAGCTCTATCTCAAGCTTTTCGGCTTCCTTTGCCAAACGCTCAACACGTTTTTTCTCTTTTCTTATATCCGCCTGGCTTTGCTTCGCCATCAAATATTGTTCTTTTTCCGAGCTTATTTTTGTACTGATGCTATCTGATCGCTCCGTCAAGCCTCTGGCTTTTCTTTCTTCTCGGAAATTATAAAATTCATCATATCCTTCTCCGACGTTCGTAATATTATAATCAAGAATATCCGAGCCGTTCCAATCTCCCGGTCTTATCTCAATTATTCTCGTCGCGAGCTTTCCTATAAAATAACGATCATGAGAAACGGTTATCACCGTTCCGTCATATTCCTCAAGAGCACTTTCAAGCGCCTCCCTTGAGCCTATATCAAGGTGGTTTGTAGGCTCGTCTAAAATCAGAAGATTCATTCGGGATAATATCAGCTTTGCCAAAGTCAATCTTGCTCTCTCGCCGCCACTGAGCACCGAAACGAGCTTATAGACGTCCTCTCCGACAAATCTGAAAAGTGCAAGAGTATTTCTGATCTCAGTTTCTTTCATTGAAGGATAAGCGTTCCATAGCTCTTCAAGAACTGTATTCGATGCGTCAAGATTTTGGTTCTCCTGGTCATAATAACCTATCTCAACGTTATACCCCGTCTCAACCCGTCCTCCGTGTGCAGAAAGCTTGCCTAACAATATCTTTATAAGAGTAGATTTACCGCAGCCGTTTGAGCCGACAATGAATACCTTTTCTTTCTTTTTTATAAGAAAAGAAATATCCTCAAAAAGCTTCTTTTCGCCAAACGCCATAGAAAGATTCTTGACGGAAAGCACCTCGTTCCCACTTTCCGCCCCTTTATTAAAGCTCATTCTTATACCCTTAGGGTCCGACTGCGGCTTCTCAAGCTTAACCATACGGTCAAGTGCTTTTTGACGGCTCTCGGCAGCTATGATGTTCCTCTCGCGATTCCAAGCTCTCTGCTGTTCAATATAAGCTTGCTGACGTGCGATCTCCTTCTGCTGATTCTTATAATGTCTCTCCTCT
>JAFYLR010000070.1 GCA_017550115.1 Clostridia bacterium
TATTGAAAATTGAGTGGTAGGTTATAGCGAGGGACAGAAGAGCAAACGTTCCCACAACAAAGATCTTTTTGTTCTTATTGGCAAAGGCAAATCCTGCGCCAACGAGGAATGTGCACATTCCGTGCATGATACCCGTGCCAAAGCCTCTCATAATTGACCACAGAAGAGAGACGGTCTCAATATTCTGTGTAATTATGTATGTATTTTCCATGATTGCAAATCCGATACCGACAGCAAGCGAAATTGTAATAAGAGTTTCCTTCTTGTTGGAGATTTCCTTTGCAAAGAACAATACGGGAATTGCTTTGATGATCTCCTCAGTAATAGGCGTTACTCTGATCGTGAAATCAAAAACATCAAGAGGAACAATATAGCTGAGAAGACCGTTCAGCTCAGCGGCAAATACTGTCGCGCAGATGCCTATAATGAAGAAGATAACTGTTCGTCTTGACTTCTTTTCGATAAGAAAAGCCATCAATATGAGGGGTATCGTTATACAGATAAAGAGGATATAAATTAAATTTTCCATGCTTCTACTCCTCTCTTGAGCATAACCATCGTAACAGTGCTGACTGCGCCGAATACCACTGATACGATCGCTATGAGAACAAAGCCGAATGCGATATCATAATTTGCCCAGAGCACCTGAAGGATAAGCTCTAAAAAAGTAAGGACCAAGGCACAGATATTATAGGGTCTGATAGCCTTAACAAATCCGTAGCACATATCGCTCATGATAGAGTGCTTGAAATTATAATAAGAGCTGAAAGCTGCAGCTACCCAGATAAGACCCAGTGAAATCTTTGTGCTGACAGGCATCTCTGTCAAAAGGCAGGGGATATAGAGCAGGATGACTGCCACGGGAGCAAGAAACGCAATATAGCGGAACTTTCTCAGAGCCGGGGTCTTATCATCAAGAAGTCCGTCCATCTGTCCGTAATTTGCAGTGAAGAGGAAGAGGAAAAATCCTATTCTTCCAAGATATGCTGCAGTAAATCCGTCAATCACCTCATCTGTAGTAATTGTCTGGCAAAGATGGTAAAAGCTTCCCATTGCGTAGCATCCCATCGCCATAGTTACTATCTGCAAATAATATGCTTTACCCTTTTTAAAGAAATTTTTGGCACCATATATAAAGGCTGCAAGGGTAGCCAGAAGCGGTACTATATCCGCTACCCAGAAGCAAACCTCATCCAATACTGTCATTGAAAAAGCCTCCTTTGACATATGAAATTTGTATTAAAATATACAGCTATCCTATGGTAGCATATTATCACAGAGCCTCTTACAAAACAATTTGAAATATGTGTTTTTTCGAGTGAAAGAATCATGAAATATTATGATAATTCTAAACAAAAAAGCACGGCTTTGCGCAACTTCTCATAAGGAAGTTGTGCAGTTTTATTCGCCTGCGGCGAGTGATATTGCAAGCAGTGGTATTCGGCTTACGCCGAGTGGTATTCGCTACGCGAGTTTTATGGCGAATAAAATATCACGAAAGCCGTAGGCTTTCATATCACTGTCGCTTACGAAAATATCACTCCGACGAAGTCGGAATATCACTCTTGTTTTCTCTGCCGATTTGTGTTATAACGGAACTAATAAAAAGCCTCGCCCTTTGGGAGAGGTGGCGGCGAAGCCGACGGAGAGGGCTCAACTGTGCGCAAAGAACCCTCTCACCCGCTATCGCGGGAGCTCTCCCACAGGGAGAGCCTTTGGACGCGTGCATCTTTAGGGGTATGGGCTTTGCCCGATGTGCCTTTGTAATACAAAGGCGAAACTTGCGATAAAGGAGAACGCATTATGGAGATAATCATATATGACAATCAAATTTTTGCAGTAAATAGAAACAATGCTGAAAACTTTTCTGATTCTCTTGTATACAAAGCAAAAGACGGCTTACACCAAATTGATTTTGAAGAGTGCGCAAAAAACTTTGAAGATACCTATTCAACAAATAGTAACAGGTGCATTGGCGAAAGAAATATCGAAAAAGGATATATTCTTCTATATACTAACGGTTTACATACTAAAATCGTTTTTCGTAAAGCTTTTGTATTTCCTTTTCAAAATCATCTTTTGCACGGAACAAGACAAGAACGTTTTTTGAAACTTCAAAAACTGCTTTTGCAGACCAAATATACTACATACGACTTGACGTAATAACCCCCCCGACAGACTTCGAAAATCTGTCGGGGGTATCTCTTTGTCTTCTGCGGATCAAATTTGTTTATCCGTAGGGGCGTTCTTTGAACGCCCGCGGGCGAACACAGTTCACCCCTACCAGTACGATGTGGAAACATCCTTATGAGAAGCAGCCTTTGGCCGTGCTTTTTTATTTGAAAAAGTTTTGTAAAAATACTGCACTCAACGAAAAAATCAAGACAAAGCCGAAGGTATTACCCTTCCGCCTCGATTCTCTGACACCTTACGGTGACGCGGTTATCGCCGCCGAGAGTACAGGTATAAAGAGAAAGGTCAAATCCCGCCGTAATCATTTCCTCCGTTGCATTTTCGGGCAAGGTTTCCAAAAGGACTACCTCA
>JAFYLR010000071.1 GCA_017550115.1 Clostridia bacterium
ACATTAAGTGTAGGGCAACCCGCGTCGGAGAAGATACAACTCTATCAAAAATAGTAAAATTGGTTAATGACGCTTCGGCATCCAAAGCGCCGATAGCCAAAATAGCGGATAAGGTTTCCGGATTTTTTGTTCCTGCCGTCATTGCGATAGCCGTAATCGTAGCTATCGTTTGGGCGTTCCTTGGAAAAGACGCAGAATTTGTGCTTTCACGAGCCATATCTGTTCTTGTTATCAGTTGTCCGTGTGCCCTTGGACTTGCAACACCGGTTGCTATTATGGTAGGAAGCGGAGTCGGGGCAAAAAATGGGATACTTTTTAAGACTGCTGTTTCTCTTGAGGAGGCTGGGCGAGCATGTATTGCCATCCTCGATAAAACGGGAACTATCACAAGCGGGACACCCTATGTTACCGATATAATTCCGTTTGGAGAGATTGATGAAACAGCTCTTATGACTGTTGCGGCTTCTCTTGAGAAGAAAAGTGAACACCCTCTTTCTCGTGCTATTGTGGATAAAGCAACCTCTTCCGGCATAAAAATGGTTGAGGTAGATGATTTTATGACCTTGACGGGAAGCGGACTTTACGCAAAGCTTGACGGAGATGAGATATGCGGAGGAAATCTCAAATATATAGAGAAGTACACTAAAATATCTCCCGAAGTCCGAACAGAAGCCGATAGACTTTCAAGAGAAGGAAAAACGCCGATATTTTTTACTCGCAAAGGAACTCTTTTAGGGATTATTGCGGTCTCGGATATGATAAGAGAAGGCTCGCTCAAGGCAATAAAAGAGCTTCAAGATATGGGAATGTACGTCGTTATGCTCACGGGCGATAATAAGCTTACGGCAGATGCCGTCGGAAAAGAAGCGGGTGTTGACGAGGTAATTGCAGGGGTTCTTCCGAGCGGAAAAGAGGAGGCTGTACGCCGTTTTGCCGAGGTGGGAAAGGTGATCATGACGGGAGACGGAATAAACGATGCTCCTGCTCTCACAAGAGCCGACGTCGGTGTCGCAATAGGAGCAGGAACGGATATAGCGATAGATGCGGCGGATATCGTTTTGATGAAGAGCGGCTTAGAGGACCTTGCAGCAGCACTCAGGCTGAGCCGAGCAACGCTGCGTAACATTTATCAAAATCTCTTCTGGGCTTTTATTTATAATATCATAGGTATCCCACTTGCCGCAGGAGTTTTCATACCGATAGGTATTGAACTCGGCCCTATGTTTGGGGCGGCGGCTATGAGTCTATCGAGCTTTTGCGTTGTAACAAATGCTCTCAGACTTAACTTGTTTAAAATTTATGATAATAGGAAATTCAAATCTAGAAGCAAAAAAATAAAGATAAAGGAGAAAACAACAATGGAGAAAACATTCAAGGTTGAAGGAATGATGTGCGGACATTGCGAGGCACACGTGAAAAAAGCACTTGAGGCGCTTGACGGAGTGGATGACGCGAGAGCAAGTCATGAAACGGGCATCGTTACTGTCACTCTTTCTTGCAACGTTTCAGATGAACTTTTAAAGAAGACGATCGAAGAAGAAGGATATAAGGTTATTTGATAATTTTTTCAAAAAACTATTGACAAAAGATAAATGAGGGTTTATAATATGTAAAGTGTTTTGCTTTACACACGAAAATCCTATACTTTTGAGTGATGAAATGTTTGAAAAGAATTTGAATATGAGTTACCTTCTTGATTTTTACGGCGAGGTTCTTACCGAGCGTAAAAAGGAAGTACTAGGGTATTATTATAACGACGATCTTTCTCTTGCGGAAATTGCCGAGGAGCTTAACATTTCAAGGCAAGGCGTGAGAGATATAATCAAAAAGGCCGAAGAAGAGCTTGTTTTTCTTGAGGAAAAGCTTCATTTGGCAGAAAAATTCAGATCAGCGGAAACCCTAATAGAAAGAGCTATGGCGATCGCCAAAAATCTTGAAGGAGCGAGTGATCTTCTAAGAGAACTTGAAGCGCTGAGGGCTGAACTCGCGTAATTTTATAAAAAAGGAGCACGGTATGCCGTTTCAAAGCTTAAGTGATAAACTTGCTTGTGCATTCAAGAAGTTTAGAAACAAGGGCAAACTTACCGAAGCTGATGTAAAGGCCGGTATGCGAGAGATAAAACTCGCTTTGCTTGAGGCTGACGTTAACTTTAAGGTTGTCCGTGAATTTATAAATACTGTGTCGGAAAGAGCTGTGGGCGCAGAGGTGCTTGAAAGTCTTGTTCCGGCTCAGCAGATAGTTAAAATCGTAAACGAGGAGCTTACCAACCTTATGGGAGGCTCTCAGAGTAAACTTACCATTGCCTCAAAGCCGCCTACAGTCGTTATGATGGTGGGTCTTCAGGGAGCTGGTAAAACAACGCATGCAGGTAAGCTTGCGGGATTATATAAAAAGCAGGGAAAGCATCCTTTGCTTGTGGCTTGTGATATTTATCGTCCTGCGGCGATAAAGCAGCTTGAAATCGTAGGCGGTCAGCTTGACATTCCGGTCTTTACTCTCGGAGATAAAGAATCTCCTGTAAAGATAGCACGTGAGGGCATTAAATATGCTGAGGCAAAAGGCTACGATATGGTCTTTATAGATACGGCGGGCCGTTTGCATATCGATGAAGAGCTTATGGAAGAGCTTCGCTCGATAAAGGCTGCGGTTGATCCGACAGAGATACTCTTGACGATCGACTCTATGATAGGTCAGGATGCAGTCAACGTTGCGTCGAGCTTCAATGAGTTGCTTGATATAACCGGCGTGATATTAACTAAGCTTGACGGTGATACAAGAGGCGGTGCCGCTCTGTCGGTAAGACACGTCACGGGAAAACCGATAAAGTTTGTAGGTACTGGAGAAAAGCTCGATACGATAGAACCGTTTTATCCCGACAGAATGGCGTCAAGAATTCTCGGAATGGGCGACGTGCTTTCGCTTATAGAGAAAGCAGAGCAGGCTTTTGATGAGAAAAAGGCCGCAGAGCTTGAAGCGAAGATAAGAAAGCAGACCTTTACTCTTGACGATTATCTTGATCAATTTTCGCAGATAAAAAAGATGGGTTCTATGGAGCAGATAATGGGAATGCTCCCCGGAGTTAAACCATCTCAGTTGCAAGACGCCAAGATAGATGAGAAGCTTATCGCAAGAACCGAGGCTATCATATATTCAATGACGAAGCTTGAGAGAGAAAAGCCAGAGATCATAAACTCAAGCCGCAAGAAAAGAATCGCTGCGGGTAGCGGAGTACAGGTTGAAGATGTTAATAAATTGCTCCGTCAATTTGATCAGATAAAAAAGATGATGAAACAGCTTTCAGGTATGAACCCGAAAAAAATGGGTAGGTTTGGAAAGATGAAAATTCCGTTCTGATTTACGGATTTTTATATATTAAATTAAAATTAATTATATTTTTTTGGAGGACAAAATCATGGCAGTTAAAATCAGACTTAGAAGAATGGGCGCAAAGAAGGCTCCCTTTTACCGCGTTGTCGTAGCAGACAGCCGTTTCCCCCGTGACGGTCGCTTTATTGAGGAGATCGGTTACTACAATCCTTTGACTAACCCTGTTGACATCAAGATCGACAGCGAAAAGGCTAAAAAGTGGATATCAAACGGTGCTCAGCCCACAGATACTGTAAAAGCTCTTCTCAAGAAATCCGGTATCACTGAATAAGCGAACGGAGATCGAAAATGCTGGATCTTAAAGAAGTATTGTACGGCATAGCACGTGCTATAGTTGATAATCCTGATGAAGTTACGGTTATACAGAGCGAAGATGGAGATATGATAAATCTTACGCTTAGTGTTGCACCCGACGATATGGGACTTGTTATCGGCAGACACGGTAAAATTGCTAAAGCTATCAGAACCGTTATGAAAGCGGCAGCAGGCACCGTTAACAAAAAAGTTAACGTTGAGATTCGATAAAAAGAAAGAACAAAAAGGATGGATAAAACCGTCCTTTTTGATTTATTATTAGAATGGATATTGAAAAGATTTTGTATGAAAAAGGATTTTGGGCGAGAGTTTCGGATAATGCGGATAGAGAGTATATTTTGAAGTGTACCGAGAGTTTAGAGCCTGAAATTGAAAAAATCGATTTTTGGATAGAAGAAATTCAAGATAAATTTATAAGAGAATCGGAAATATTCAAAGAAAAGCAGGATAGATGTTTTCAGATAACAGAGAGAATTTATCTGAAAACAAAAAAATATAACGATACGTTATCGAATGACAGTATTTGGGGTACAGTTCTTGACGAAAATGAAAAAAAGAGAAATCTGAAGAAATATTATTCTTATATTTCGTGTATTCGTGAGTTGACTTCTGATATTGCGTTAATCGGTATAGATATAGGAAGTATAAACGATATTTTATACTCAGTATTAGAGACAAAAAAGAAGATCAGATTATGCGAGATAGCCTCTGATATTATCAATAGAAAATGCGAAAAGATCGGATTTTTTGAAGAAAAGTTAGATGAATTGGAGAAAGATCTCGGAGAACTTTTGAATTCCGAGGCGAAACTTTCTATGACGCTCTCGGAAAATGAAAGTATATTGGGAAATTACATAATGGTACTTGATACGGCTCTTGACGTAAAGGGTAAAGGGCTTGAGATGAATATTTCTGCGGCAAGAAAAAGTGTAGCGTATTTTTTAGCAGCTTTTAAGAGAGAATTAAAGTAAATAAAATCTATTTTTGAGGGGCCTACTCTTTGTTTTTTGTTGACAAAAGTTGTTTTTAGAGATAAAATATAATGAGAAATACTTTATTTACGGAGGACTGAATGTGAAGAAACTTTTGCTTATCATAAATCCTGTTGCAGGAAAAATGAAGACCAAAAATGCTCTTTTTGATATAATAAAAGTGTTTTCCGACAATGATTTTGAAGTTACAGTAAAAATAACCGCATTCAGAGGACACGGAACCCAGATAGCTGAGACTGAACATAAAAACTATGATATTTTGGTTTGTTGCGGGGGCGATGGTACCTTAAATGAGGTCGTAAAGGGGCTTGTTAAAGAGGGATCAAAAACGCCTATCGGTTATATTCCTGCAGGAAGCACGAACGATTTTGCCAACAGTATAGGATTACCGCTTGAAATAAAAAAAGCAGCTCTTGCTATCTCAAAAGGGAAAGAATATAATTTCGATATCGGAGCGTTCAAAGATACGATATTTACCTATATAGCTTCTTTCGGAGTATTTACGTCGGCATCTTATAATACTTCGCAATCCCTAAAAAATGTTCTTGGTCATTTAGCATATATTCTTGAAGGAATGAAGGACTTGAGTGCTCTTAAATCCACGTATGTCAAATTTGAAGCTGACGGAAAGACATATGAAGGGGATTATATTTTCGGCGGCATAGCAAACTCTACTTCGGTGGGGGGAATAGTAAAGTTGAAAAAAGAGCTTGTTGATATGAGCGACGGACTTTTTGAGGTCGTTCTGGTTAAATACCCCAAAAACATAGTTCAACTAAACGAAATAGTTTTTGCAATTGCTACCTCTGATTTTAAGAAGACCTCGATGATAGAGTATTTTAATGCTTCTGAAATTAAGGTGACAACCGAGGAAAAGCTATCCTGGACGGTTGACGGTGAATATGCCGACGGAAGCGGTTCGTTCAATATAAAAAATCTAAAACAAAGACTTACTCTCATAAAATAAAGGATCATGAAATGAAGCTCATAATTGCTGAAAAGCCGAGCCTTGCGAGAAACATTGCCGCCGCCATCGGCGACATGAAAAACGCAAGTGGCTTTATACAGGGAAAGGAATATATAATAACGTGGGCGGTAGGTCACCTTTTTTCGCTTGCCGACATAGAGCATTATAACGGCGTCTCTGATGAAACAGGTCACTGGACAATGAAAAATCTTCCTTGTTTTCCTGAAACATTCAGCTTTGAGTTAAAAAAGGGAAAAGATAAAAATATCGATCCGGGCATTAAAAGACAGTTTGAAATAATAAAATCTCTTTGCCGCAGAGACGACGTTGACACGATAATCAATGCGGGGGACGCCGACCGAGAGGGCGAGATAATAGTTCGTTTGTGTATAAAAAAGGCTTTTGATGATATAGGAGGAGATCCGTTTACTTCAGGATGCGGCAAAAGACTTGCAAGGCTTTGGTTGCCCGATCAAACACCCGAAACGGTAAGAGCAGCTCTTGCAGATCTTAAGGACGAGATCGAATATGACAATCTGGCTTCAGAGGGGTTTGCCAGAACGTACATAGATTGGCTTTACGGCATAAATCTTACAAGATACGCAACTCTGCGCACGGGAACGCTTCTCCGTGTCGGACGAGTTATTGTGCCGATCGTGAGGGCTATTTACGATCGGGATATGCAGATAAAGAATTTTGTACCGGGGAAATACTATGCTCTTGTCAGTGCAGAGGCAACTGGCGGAGAGATAGTTGAACTCACAAGCAAGCATAAGATTGATGGTGATAAACAGAACACGGCACAGAGGGCCTGCGATAAACTTAATTCAAGAGAAGCTATCGTTGCGACGGTAAAGCGTAAAAAGAGTACTCTTGATCCGGGTAAGCTTTATTCACTTTCAAAGCTACAAAACGTGTTGGGTAAGAAGTATAAGATGTCTATGTCCGAAAGCCTTGAAATAGTACAAAAGCTTTATGAAGAGGGCTATTTGACATATCCGAGAACGAATTCGGAGTATTTGGCAACCGCCGAAAAGGATAAGATAAGTAAAATCATTGAGGGTTGCAAGAAGATAGGCTATCCGCTCGTTTTTAAGGATAAGAAAACGATTTTTGATGATTCAAAGATAGAATCGCACTCCGCGATAACACCAACATATAAGATTCCCGATAAAAACAAGCTGAGCGAGAGAGAGATGACGGTGTATTCGACCGTTTTCAGACGTTTTGCGGCAGTATTTTGTGCTGAAGAATGCTTGGCGGAGAAAACAGAGATAACTATAAACGTAGGTGAGCTTGAGGAGTTTGTTCTAAAGGGAACGGTCATTCTTGAGCGCGGCTGGATGAAGTATGACGAGAGTGATAAAAAGGACAAGATACTACCCAAGCTCTCGAAAGGGGATAAAGTCAACATATGCTTTAAGCCCGTCGAAAAGGAAACTTCTCCTCCAAAGCACTATACTATTGAAACCTTAAACAACTACCTCAAAAATCCTTTCAAAGAAGATAAGCAGAAAGGTAAGAAGGTGGAGGAGACAGAAAAGGAAACAGATACGGACACTCCAATCTCTGACGCCGAGGACTATAAAGCAATCTTCGAGGGACTTGAGCTTGGGACCGAGGCAACGCGAACAGGTATTATAGACAATGCCAGAAAAAGCGAGTATATCGAGCTGAAAAATGATGTTTATCGAATTTTGCCGGGCGGAGAGTTCTTGATAGAATCTCTTGACCTTATGAATATAAATATGGATAAATATAAGACAAGCGAAATAGGCAAGGCTCTGAAAAAAGTCTTCCGTGGCAATATGAGTGTTGGAGACAGCGTCAAGCTTGCCGAGAATGAAATAAAGGGCTATTTTGAGAGAAAAGAGCTTCCGATAGAGCTCGACACCGATATGGGCTTTTACGGAGACGTTGTAGGGAAATGTCCGCTCTGTGACGGAGACGTCGTACGCTATAAATATAAATATTCTTGTAGCTCTTATAAAACTAATGGCTGTAACTTTGGCGTCGGATGTAGAATATGTTCACGGGCGATTTCGGTATCAAACGTCCAAAAGCTTTTGAGCGAGGGGAAAACCTCTAAAATTCAAGGGTTTATCTCCGCAAAGACGGGAAAGACTTTTGATGCAACATTAGTACTAAAGGACGGTCAAGCGGTTTTTGAATTCTAACAAAAAGCACTTATGATTAACATCATAAGTGCTTTTTTATTATTTGTTTTTAAGTTCTTCAATTTCTTTTAACCATACGGCATTACTTGCATCGCTTGGCATATGCCAATCTCCGCGAGGGGAAAAGGCAACAGAGCCGACCTTGGGTCCGTCGGGCAGGCAAGAACGCTTGAATTGTTGAGCAAAGAATCGTTTTGTGAATATCTCAAGCCATTTCAAACGTGTTTCGGCGTCATATTTGTCTCCCAGTGCATATCCTGATAATCTATATAACTTTTTCGGAGAGAATCCGTGACGAACAATATAGTAAAGATAAAAATCGTGTAGCTCGTAGGGACCTACCAACTCCTCGGTCTTTTGATTTATTTCGCCATCCTTGGGAGGCAGAAGCTCGGGACTTACTGGCGTTGCGAGTATATCGTATAAAGCCTCGGAGAGCTTGTTTTTATTATCGGAAGCGTAGGAATCCGCGACGTGTGCGATCATATGACGAATGAGCGTTTTCGGAATAGAGCAGTTAACGCTGTACATAGACATATGGTCGCCGTTATAGGTTGCCCAACCGAGAGCGAGTTCGCTCAGTGTTCCTGTACCTATGACGAGTCCACCCTCAGCGTTTGCAATATCCATTATTATTTGTGTACGTTCACGAGCCTGTGAGTTTTCATAAACGACGTTGAGATTGTTCGGATCGTGACCAATATCTCTAAAATGTACTTTTACAGCTTCCGCAATATCTATGCAACGAAAATCTGTGCCAAGCTCCTCGCAAAGAATCTCGGCATTGCTCTTTGTCCTTTTCGACGTGCCAAAGCAGGGCATAGTGACCGTTATTATATCGGTGTGCTGTCTGCTCAGCAGGTCTATAGCCTTTACCGTTACCAAAAGTGCGAGACACGAGTCCATACCGCCTGATACGGCAATTACACATTTTGATGCGTGAGCCGCTTCGATACGTTGTGCCAAGGCTTTAGCCTGAATCGAAAGTATAAGTTCACAGCGACGGAAAAGCTCGTCCTTATCATCGGGAACGAAGGGGTGAGAGGGAATAGCTCTTGTCAGAGCAGTTTCCTCTATGTTAATTGAAAATTCAACCGTATCACATTCGGGGGAGTATGGGGGAGTATGGGTTGTGGTTTTCTGTCTTGCGTGAGAAATCTTGTTTATATCAATTTCTGAAATAATATATTCTTTGTTCTCAAAAGGCATTTTTTCGGCTAGGATATTTCCGTTCTCGGCAATGAGACTGTGACCTGAGAAAACAAGATCAGTCGTTGATTCGCCCTCACCTGCATTCGCAAAGAGGTAAGCAGAGATCGTACGTGCCGACTGAGAGCGAACAAGCAAACGTCGATAATCATCTTTACCTACTGTTTCATTTGAAGCGGAGATGTTTATGATAACATCCGCTCCCTCTGCGCAAAGGTAGGAAGACGGGGGTGCAGATACCCAAAGGTCCTCGCATATCTCAACACCTATGCGAAGATCTCTCAAGTTATCGCATTGAAATATAAGATTTTTTCCAAAAGGTACTTTTTCACCGAGAATGGAAATATATGAGTTTTCTTCGGAGGCGGGTACGAAATAACGTCCCTCATTAAATTCGTTGTGGTTTGGCAGGTTGTCCTTGGGAACGATGCCAAGAAGCTTACCGCCTTTAATTACAGCGGCACAATTATAGAGCTTATTACAATGCAGAACAGGTGTTCCTACAGCAATGAGCATATCAAACGATGCAGTAGCCTTGACGATCTCCCCAAGTGCTTTTTCGGCACTTTCTATAAGAGCGGAGGAGAAGAAAAGGTCTCCACAGGTGTATGCTGTTATACAAAGCTCTGGAAACGCGATGATCTTGACTCCGTCATCGACAGCTTTCTTTGAAATTTCGATTATTGCTTTTGCGTTTGAGTTACAGTCGGCAACTTTTATCTTGGGGGTTGCGACCGCAACCTTGACAAATCCGTCTCTCATAGTGTATAATTCCTTTCAAAGAGTACAGTATAAGTATATTATATACCTTTTTTTGAAAAAAACAACATTTTTTTATAAAAAAGCGTCTTTTATGCATAGAAAGGAAGATTTTTATGAAGGATATTTCAAGAAATTTAACTATGCTTTGCGATTTTTACGAGCTGACGATGACTAACGGTTATTTTAAGAGCGGCATAGGAAACAGGATTTCTTATTTTGATGTTTTTTATCGTTCGAATCCGGACGGAGCAGGGTTTGCTATTGCTGCCGGGCTTGAACAGGTTATAGAATATATAAACGACTTGCATTTTGAAGACGAGGATATTGAGTATCTTCGTAACAAGGGCGTTTTTGATGAAGAATTTCTCGAATATTTGCGTTCTTTCCGTTTTACAGGAGATATTTATGCTGTTACAGAAGGAACTGTAATATTTCCCGGTGAGCCTATTATGACAGTTCGTGCACCTGCAATAGAAGCACAGTTTATAGAAACCTATATATTGCTTATTTTGAATCATCAATCAATGGTGGCGACCAAAGCTAACAGAATAGTAAGAGCTGCCGAGGGAAAGATGATAAGCGAGTTTGGCTCAAGACGTGCGCATGGGGCGGATGCTGCTATTCTCGGAGCCAGAGCGTCGTATATTGCAGGTTGTTCGGGAACTGCTTGTACAATAGCGGAGGAAGCTTTCGGAGTACCTGCTACAGGCACGATGGCTCATTCTTGGATACAGATGTTCCCCGATGAATATACGGCATTCAAAACCTATTGTGAGTCCTATCCCGAGAATGTTACGCTGCTTGTTGATACGTACGACGTTCTTGGAAGCGGTTTGCCGAATGCGATAAGAGCTTTTAGAGAAGTTCTTGTTCCTAAGGGAATAAAGAAATGTGCGATTAGAATCGATTCGGGGGATATTACTTATCTTTCTAAAAAAGCCCGTAAAATGTTAGATGACGCAGGATTTGATTATTGTAAGATCGTAGCTTCAAATTCGCTTGACGAATATATTATAAGCGATCTTATAAAGCAAGGTGCGAAGGTGGATATTTTTGGTGTTGGCGAGAGAATGATAACCTCGAGGAGCAACCCTGTCTTTGGCGGGGTGTATAAATTATGTGCAGTTGAGGACGAGGAAGGGAATATTATACCGAAAATAAAGCTGAGTGAAAACCCTTCAAAAGTAACGACGCCGCATTATAAAAAGGTTTATCGTCTTTACAGTAATGATGATATGAAAGCCGAGGCAGATCTAATATGTGTTTTTGATGAAATTATCGATGACACAAAGCCACTTGAAATTTTTGATCCTGTTCATACTTGGAAGCGTAAAACTCTTACCAATTTTACAGCACGTGAGCTTCTTGTTCCCATTTTCAAAGACGGAAAGCAGATTTACTCGCTTCCCGATATTCACGAAATACGAGATCATTGTAAGCGAGAGATAAGCTTTTTGTGGGACGAGGTGCTTCGTTTTGAAAATCCCCATAACTATTATGTGGATCTGTCTCAAAAGCTCTGGGATATAAAGAACAGTATGCTTCACGAAATGAGAAAAACTAAATAAGAAAAACAGAGGGCAGACGTACTTGTACGCCTGCCCCGTTTTCATCTGCCTGCAGCTCGCAGGACTTATATTTTTCGGTAAATACATTGATGTTCTCAAAATATAACCGAAAAATATCTGACAAGGTTCGAAAATGAAACGTTTTGCTTTTCATAAAAATCCACGAAATGCACGTCCGCAAATCTCTCACCATATCACAGTACTTAAAATTCTTATTTAAGAGATTTTAAGATTTTTTATTTTGTCTTGATAGAGTTCTCGTAAGACTCGATCATCTTCTTAACCATCTGTCCGCCGATAGAACCTGCCTGACGAGATGTGAGATCACCGTTATAACCCTGAGAAAGGTTAACGCCTACTTCGCTTGCTGCTTCCATCTTGAATCTTTCAAGAGCTTCCTTTGCTTCGGGAACAAGTGTCTTGTTGCTAGCCATTGTGTTCTCCTTCCGAATGACACATATACGTCATTCAATTTTTTAATTCTATTTTAATCGAGAAGCTTGCGCTGTCTCTGTGATTATTGTGTGCTATATATAAAAAAATATTAATGGCAATTTTAGTCGTTTTTTTAACAATTATTTGCCTTTTTGATTATTAACTATTGCAAATTATTTGCGTTTATGATAAAATAGAAGTCAATATTTTATTAATTGATTAAATGGTTTTTTGCCGCTGTTTATCGGAGGATTTTTATGTATAGAATAATCGAAAAGAAGATATTAAATCAAACAGTTATACAGCTTTTAATAGAAGCACCGCTGGTGGCAAAAAAAGCACAATCGGGGCAGTTTATAATATTGAGAGTTGATGAGGAAGGCGAAAGAATTCCGTTAACCGTTGCGGGAACAGATCCGATTTTGGGAACTGTTAAAATTATATATCAGGTTGTCGGAGCGACAACGAAAAAATTGAGCCTTTTGAACGAGGGCGATTACTTGAAGGACTTTGTTGGACCTTTAGGTGTTCCTACCCACCTTGAAGGACTTGGAAAGGTTTGCGTTGTTGGCGGCGGCGTAGGCTGTGCTATAGCTATGCCTGTGGCTGAAAAGCTTCATTCTATGGGTGTTGACGTAACAAGCATTATCGGCTTCAGAAATAGGGACTTGGTGATTCTTGAAGAAGAATTCCGTGCTTGTTCCGACAAGCTTATAATAATGACTGACGATGGCTCTTACGGAGAACATGGAAACGTAACCGTTCCGCTTAAAGAAATGCTTGACAATGGCGAAAAATTTGATATGATAATCACTATCGGACCATTGGTTATGATGAAGTACGTAGTAGAAACCGCAAGACCTTTTGGAGTACCCGTGACAGTTTCTATGAATCCGATAATGATAGACGGAACCGGAATGTGTGGAGGTTGCAGACTTACTCTCAATGTTGATGGCAAGAAAGTGACAAAATTCGCCTGTGTTGACGGCCCCGATTTTAACGGATACGAGGTTGATTTTGACGAAGCATTCTCTCGCTCGGGAATGTATGCCGATTTCGAGAGACACGCTTATGAAGAAACCTGTAATTTGTATAAAAAGGAAGTGCAATAATCTGTATGGCTAATATAAATATGAGTCTGCAAAAAAATCCTATGCCAACGCAGACTCCAAAGGAACGGGCGTCCAATTTTGAAGAGGTGGCGCTCGGATATTCGGAAGAAGTCGCTATAAACGAGGCTATGCGATGCTTGAATTGCAAAAATATGCCGTGTGTCAGTAGCAGTCCTGTAAAAATACATATACCTGAATTTATTTCAAAAATAAAAGAGGGAGATTTTGAGGCGGCATATCAGATAATAACTAAATCGTCATCTCTTCCTGCTGTTTGCGGAAGAGTTTGTCCGCAGGAGAGTCAATGTGAATCAAAATGCGTAAGAGGTGTCAAGGGTGAGCCTGTTGGAATAGGCAGACTTGAGAGATTTGTTGCCGACTGGCATAATACGTTTTGCAATGAAGACCCCAAGCCTCCGAAGTCCAATCAACATAAGGTGGCAATAGTAGGTGCAGGCCCGTCGGGTCTTACGTGTGCCGGAGATCTTGCAAAAAAAGGATATGACGTTACGGTATATGAGGCCTTGCATACTGCAGGCGGCGTTTTAGTTTACGGAATTCCTGAATTCAGATTGCCGAAGGCTATAGTCAAAAAAGAAGTAGAAACCTTGGAGAAGTTGGGAGTAAAGCTCGAAACTAACGTTGTTATAGGTAAAACACTCACGATTGACGAGTTGTTTGAAATGGGATTTGAGGCTGTATTTATCGGCTCAGGCGCAGGGTTGCCTAATTTTATGGGAATCCCTGGAGAATCCTTAAAGGGTGTGTATTCCGCAAATGAATTTCTTACACGAAGCAATTTGATGAAGGCATATGTTGATGCTCCGAGCACTCCGATAATGAAAGGTGGAAACGTGGCCGTTGTCGGAGGCGGTAACGTAGCTATGGATGCGGCAAGAACAGCTCTCAGACTTGGTGCAGACAACGTATATATAGTCTATAGACGTTCTATGGACGAAATTCCCGCAAGAAAAGAAGAGGTAGAACACGCAATAGAAGAGGGAATTGATTTTCGTATTTTGACTAACCCTGTTGAAATTATCGGATATAACAATCCGGACGACAAGAAAGATTCCAAAAACGGTTGCGTTACGGCGCTCCGCTGTGTAAAAATGGAGCTTGGAGAGCCTGACGCAAGAGGTCGCAGAAGACCTATTGAAATACCCAATTCCGAATTTGAAATACCGGTAGATACGGTAATTATGTCTATCGGAACCTCCCCTAATCCTTTGATAAAATCAACAACAGAGGGACTTGAAGTAAATAAACACGGAGGTATTATCGTAAATGAAGATGGTCTTACCTCGCGCAGTGCTGTGTATGCGGGCGGAGACGCTGTGACGGGTGCTGCAACTGTTATATCGGCAATGGGAGCAGGGAAGATAGCTGCACAAGCTATTGATGAGTATCTAAAAAACAATTGATTTTTGTTGACTTGACAAAACAACCGCCTTGTTATATCAAGGCGGTTGTTTTTATATCTATTTTATGCAAGAGTTGCGAGCATAACCGCTTTTATTGTATGCATACGGTTTTCAGCTTCATCAAATACTATCGACTGCTCACTCTCAAAGACCTCGTCTGTGACCTCCATCGAAGTCAGTCCGAATTTTTCATAAATATCTTTTCCGATAACTGTTTTAAGATCATGGAAAGCAGGTAGGCAGTGCATAAAGCGGCACTGTTCTCCCGCAATCTTCATTATTTCAGAGGTCACAGCGTAAGGAGAAAGCTCTTCTATTCTTTCCCTCCAAACCTCAGCCGGCTCTCCCATAGATACCCATACGTCAGTATAAATAACGTCCGCATTTTTTACGGCGACAGCGGGGTCTTCTATAAATTCAAGTATTGCACCTGTCTGTGCTGCGATGCTTTTGCAAGTGTCAACAAGAGCAGCATCGGGGAAATATTTTTTTGGAGCACAAGCTACGAAATGCATACCCATTTTAGCACAACCGACCATGAGAGAGTTACCCATATTATATCGAGCGTCTCCCATATATACGAGTTTTTTGCCCTTGAGAGATCCGCAATGCTCCTTTATGGTAAGAAAATCGGCAAGTATCTGCGTTGGGTGGAATTCATTTGTCAGACCGTTCCAGACAGGAACACCTGCATTTGCGGCAAGTTCTTCAACGATCTCCTGCCCAAAGCCGCGATATTCTATACCGTCAAACATACGTCCGAGAACTCTTGCCGTGTCTGCGATACTCTCCTTTTTACCGATCTGTGATCCGCTCGGATCAAGATAAACGGGGTGCATTCCGAGGTCAGCTGCCGCAACTTCAAAAGCACAACGGGTTCGAGTGCTTGTTTTTTCAAAAACAAGAGCGATGTTTTTGCCCTCAAGAACTTTATGAGGTATTCCGTTCTTCTTTTTCGCCTTAAGTTCTGCGGCAAGATCTATAAGACCTTCTATTTCAGAAGGTGAAAAATCAAGAAGCTTAAGAAAATGTTTACCTTTAAGTGAAATCATAATTTTATCCTCTTTATTAAAGATTGTCTCTTACAAATTTTATCTGCGATTCAACAGAGGTGACGGAGGTTCCGCCCTCGCTTATTCTTTTTTCTACACAGGTACTAAGGTCGATCTCGCCATAGAGGTCATCATCAAACAGATCGCTGTACGTTTTGTATATATCAAGAGGCATAGTTTCAAGCACCAAGCCATCCGCGATACATCTCGCAACAATCTGTCCCGAGATTTTATATGCACTTCTGAACGGAAGTCCTTTTTTTACTAAGTAGTCGGCAAGATCCGTTGCGTTTATAAATCCTGCCTGAGCTGCCTTCTTCATATTTTCGGGGATAGGCTTCATAGTTCCTATCATGCCTTCAAATACCTGCAGACACATTTTTACGGTGTCACATGCGTCAAAAATGCTCTCTTTATCTTCTTGCATATCTTTGTTGTATGCAAGAGGAAGTCCTTTAAGAGTTGTAAGTAGAGCCATAAGATCGCCGTAAACACGGCCGGTCTTGCCTCTTACCAGCTCTGCCATATCGGGATTTTTCTTTTGAGGCATGATTGAAGATCCCGTTGTGAAAGCGTCGGAAAGCTCAACGAATTTGAACTCCCAGCTTGACCAGAGAATGATTTCCTCGGAAAAACGAGAAAGATGCATCATAAGTATGGCGAAACAGGAAAGAAGCTCTGCGCAAAAGTCTCTATCGGAAACTCCGTCGAGCGAATTTAGGCATATATCGTCAAAGCCCAGCTTTTTTGCTTCAAAGCGTCTGTCGGTATCATAGGTCGTACCCGCAAGTGCACAAGAGCCGATAGGGGAGACGTTCATACGTTTTTTGCAGTCCGAAATTCTGCCCATATCACGCAAAAACATCATAGCATAAGCCATAAGATGATGACCGAATGTTATCGGTTGTGCTCTCTGCAGATGAGTATAACCCGGCATTATTGCACTTTTATATTCTTCGGCACGATTTGTGATAGTTGAAACGAGCTTTTTGAGAAGATCTGTTATATATTCGCTTTCGTCGCGGAGATACATACGTATATCAAGTGCAACTTGATCGTTACGGCTTCTTGCCGTATGAAGCTTTTTGCCGACCTCACCTATACGCTCTGTCAGTACTTGCTCCACGAACATATGAATGTCCTCGCACTCCATATCAAAAACAAGAGAGCCGTTTTCAAGATCGGAAAGGATACTTTCAAGTCCTGCGATAAGCGTTTCCGCATCCTTTTCGCTGATTATATTCTTTGCCGCAAGCATTGCCGCATGTGCCATGCTTCCGGTGATGTCCTGTCGATACATTCTGCAGTCAAAGTGTATTGAGGAATTGAAATCGTCGGCGATCTTTTCTGTTGCACCGTCGGTTCTTCCTGCCCACATTTTAGCCATGTCTTTTTCCCCCTGCCTTTGCTTTCGGCGAAGGTTCCTTTCTTGTGAATAGTGACATACACCGCATTACACGGTGTATGTCACAATATAGTTTGATTATAAAAAAGTAATTATTTCTTTCCGTCAACTATAGCCTGAACCTTTATCGGCAGACCGTAAAGATTGATAAATCCTTCGGAATCCTTCTGGTTGTAATCGCTTTCGCCGAATGTAGCTATTTCCTCGCTGTAAAGGGAATAAGGACTCCAAACACCTGCGTTTATCATATTACCCTTATAAAGCTTAAGACGAACCTTACCCGTAACTCTTTCCTGTGTTTTATCAACGAAAGCAGAAAGAGCTTCACGCAAAGGCGTAAACCATTGACCGTTATAAACAAGCTCAGCAAATGTGATAGAGAGCTTCTGCTTTTCGTGAAGTGTCATCTTGTCAAGGCAGATGCTTTCAAGAACGCTGTGTGCCTTGTAGAGGATCGTACCTCCGGGAGTTTCATATACGCCACGGCACTTCATACCAACGAGACGGTTTTCAACGATGTCGAGAATACCGA
>JAFYLR010000072.1 GCA_017550115.1 Clostridia bacterium
ATCGAGCAGGCAGTCAATACCGGGCAGGATTTTGCCTTCGAGGTATTCGAGGGAAGCACCGCCGCCTGTGGAGATGTGAGTCATCTTGTCAGCAAAGCCAAGCTGCTTTACTGCTGCAGCACTGTCGCCACCGCCGATGATTGTAACTGCATCTGTTTCAGCAAGTGCTTTTGCAACTGCGATTGTACCCTTTGCAAGTGTGGGGTTTTCAAATACGCCCATAGGACCGTTCCAGATAACTGTCTTTGCATTTTTAACTTCGTCAGCAAAAAGCTTCTGTGTAGCTTCGCCGATGTCCAGACCCATCATATCAGCGGGGAATGCATCTGCCGAAACATTTGTAACTTCAACTTCCTTGTCAATGGGATCGGGGAAAGAAGCCAGAGCCGCATTGTCAACAGGGAGCAAGATTTTCTTACCAAGAGCTTCTGCCTTTGCAAGCATTTCTCTGCAGTAGTCAACCTTTTCGTCGTCAACCAGAGATTTACCAACTTCAAGACCCTTAGCCTTTGCAAATGTATAAGCCATACCGCCGCCAATGATGAGTGTATCTACCTTTGTGAGAAGGTTGTTTATAACGTTGAGCTTATCGGAAACCTTTGCACCGCCAAGAATTGCAACGAAGGGTCTCTCGGGATTCTGGAGAGCCTTACCCATAATGCCGATTTCCTTCTGAATGAGGTAACCGCAAACAGCGGGAAGATGATCTGCAACACCTGCAGTTGTAGCGTGAGCACGGTGAGCAGTACCGAACGCATCATTTACAAATATATCTGCCATAGAAGCAAGTTCCTTCGCAAACTCAGGATCGTTCTTTGTCTCACGAGCGTCAAAGCGAACGTTCTCAAGAAGAACAGCCTCGCCTGCCTTAAGAGCGGCAACCTTTGCCTTTGCATCAGGACCTATAATATCCTCAGCGAAAGTAACCTTTCCACAAAGATCCTCGTTAAGTCTGTCAGCAACGGGCTTCAGTGTAAGCTTCTTCTTGTCGCCAAGAGCTTTTTCAAGGTAAGCAGCCTTTGCCGCAGCCTGCTCGGATTCGGGAAGAGCTTCAACAGCCTTCTTTTCCTTCTTTGTAAGACCGAAGCCCTCTGTGAAGATGTTGTGAGGCTTACCCATATGTGAGCAGAGGATAACCTTAGCCCCCTTATCCATAAGATACTTGATAGTGGGAAGAGCACCAACGATTCTCTTGTCACTTGTGATCTTGCCGTCCTTCATAGGAACGTTAAAGTCGCAACGAACAAGGCATGTTTTGCCGGCTACGTCGATGTCTTCAATAGTTTTCTTGTTGTAAGTCATTTTTATATCCACCTTTCTATTTTTTACTAAATATAAATCTTTTTATTTACCGTTCTTAATTATATCACATTTTATTTTTTTTGCAATAGGTTATTGTTAAATTTTTGCCAAAATATCACGCAAAAATCATCAACTTCCTTCGTTTATCTGAGCCACCTTCGCTTTGTTCCTGTTATGCTCGTCATTTGTTTTTGCAAAGTACGTATTACCATAATTATCAGAAACAAAATAATAATACTTGGACTCAGCGGGATAAAGTGCACACGTAATAGCCTCATAACCCGGATTTGCAATAGGTCCAGGTGTCAGTCCGGGATAAAGATATGAGTTGTATGGTGTGTCATACTGCAGATCCTCTCCCGAAAGCGAGGTCTTTCGCTCACCGTCTCTTATTTGAATTGCATACATTATCGTAGCGTCACTTTCAAGGCAGGGATACCTTGAAGAATTGTTCAGACGATTGTGGAAAACCGAGGAAACTATCTCATAATCCTGTGCGTATCTCGCTTCTTTTTCTATCAAAGACGCAAGTGTTATTATTTCATCTACCGTATATCCAAGCTCCACTGCCCTATCATAAAAGTCTTGCGAGAAAATACGGTTAAAACGTTTGAGCATTTTATTTATTACAGTTACCTCAGAGCTACTCTTATAAAATTCATATGTGTCGGGGTAAAGATATCCTTCGAGGCGGTAGATTCTTCCCTCAAGCCCCGATTCGTCAAGAGCTTTTACAAAATCGTAATTAAAATCGTAATTGTTAATAGCATCGATAAAGCCCTCTCTTGTTCCTATTCCGTTTGAGGTAAAGAGGGTTATCATCTCTTCGATCGTATATCCTTCGGGGATCGTTATTCTGACCACCTCATACGATTTATGAGGTACAAACGCATAGAAAAGCTCGTCATAATTCATCATACCGTTCACGGTATAATTTCCCGCGACGAATTCATAGGTCTTGTCAATATTCTTCAGCTTTGCATAAAGAACCAAAAGTCCGGGGTACTTAACTACTCCCGCTTCTCCCAAAACATCAGCGATTTCCTCGACAGTTGCATATTCCGGGATCGTTACCTCAACCTCTTCCGAGCTTTTTACAAAGGCATACATATCGTTTGCGAAAACGATAACGTAATAGGAAAGCAGTCCTGCAACCGCAACGACGACAACGATATATATCATCGCCTTGATCATGCTCATAACGGCGCTTCCACCGTTACCCGAGCCTGCGTCTTTGGGTGTTCTTGCACTCTTAACGTAGTTCTCCGCTTGCTTTAGTGCCTTTCTATCAATGCTTCTCGTCTCTGACGATTTATCAGCTATAGCCGAACGATATTTCGTACCCTTTGATGCATTATTACCGTTTTGCTGAGAGACAACTCTACGCACCGTAGGCTTCGCTTCCTTGTTCGCGCCATAAGACACTGCCCTGCTTTGCGACGTGCTTTTTTGTGTGCTTGCAGCAGCTCCCGCAACGCTTGAGGTCGCAGACGACTGTGTCGCACGCGGTCTCTGAACGTTTTGTGAATATGCAGAGCTTACCGAATTTACTCCTCGTGCATTATTCGTTGCCGCTGAAACTCTGGGGCTCGGCGATGGCTGCGATTGAGCATTACGAGCCGCCGAAGGTCGTCTTATCTGCGGCAGATAATCGTCCGGAATATCTCCGCCTCGTCTATTTTCGTTATTCATTTTGCACCTTCTTTCGTCTTCCCGACAAAAATCGGGACAGGTGTGTTTTATTTATCTTAAGCAAAAAATGCCGCAATTACAAAAATCAAATAGCATACAAGGCAAGGGGGGGCAAGTAACGCTTCCCCTATACTCATTTTTTCTTTTTTCAGTCTCTTTTTCTTCTTTGCGTCATCAAAAGTCTCTATATAATCCGATAACTTATTTTTCCTTGAGTAAAGTCGGTAAAGCCGACTCGCCTCGCCGCAGAACAGTGCCGCAAAAAGCAAAAACAGTGTCGCAAGTATAAGAAGAAACAGCTCCGTACTGCCCGTCGTCCTGTAAACCTCATTTATAAAGCCTTGTCCGAACAGACCGTACATATTATATAAGAAATGAACGCACATACAGCCGATGACAGACCTTGTTGCATACATCGTAAGGAAGAGCACTATCCCCGCAAAGAAATAAATGATAAGCTGTCCGAAATTAAAATGTATCATACCGAAAAACAGCGATGACATTATGAGCGCACAGCCAAGCCCCTCTTTCTCATATTCTGCACAAAGCAGACTCCGAAAGAAAAATTCTTCGCATATAGCAGGAAGTGCGGCATACGCAAGTGTTACGTATAAAAAAGATTCTGCCGTCCCGTCAGGTGTTGCCGTAAAAGTATTGTAAAGCGAAAAATCACTCTCGCCGATACCGTCCGCAAATAAAATATTCAGCAATAGCGAACCACATATAAGTGCAAGAGCACCGAGTACCGAGAGCAATATCTTTTGTGCTCCTATCGGACGTACACGCAACTTCAAGGCAAATTTACCGCCCCTTATTTTCGTATATATGACCGAGGGCAAAAGAAAAACCAAGAGTTGCAGAACAATAACGCTTACGTATTCATTTTCCCCTGCCCAATTATTTGTTTCTATGATTCTCGACAAAACGAGGAGTAAATATACAGCGACAACGATAAGCGGCGCACGCATATTTCTTCTAAAATTATCCTGCACCACCCGTTTTCACCGTCCTTTTAATATTTTCAATCTGCAATAACAGCAGAACGAATTTCCTCCGCCTTATCTTTACCCAAAAGTGCAGAAACCAACTCCAGACCAAAGTCTAAAGCTACTCCCATTCCCGCAGCAGTTATAATATTGCCGTCACGAACGACCTTTTTGTCCGATATTTTAGCTCCCTCAAGGTATTTTTCAAAACCGGGATAGCAGGTAGCTTCTTTTCCGCAAAGCATACCACGCTTGCCAAGCACCGAGGGCGCTGCACATATAGCACAAACAAATTTCCCCTCGCAAAAAGCTCTCTCAACCGCACTCATAACAACGTCCGAAGCTTCAAGATTGAGTGTCCCCGGCATACCGCCCGGCAAGATCACCATATCGACATCGTCATAGATAAACTCGGAATCATTTATATCCGTCTTTACTGCAATCCCGTGAGATCCGCTCACAACATCGGCTCCGCCGACGCCAACCGTCAACACATCTACTCCCGCACGGCGAAGCAGATCAAGAGGACAAAGCGCCTCTATCTCCTCAAAGCCTTCCGCCAAAAACATATATACCATATCAAGCACCTTTTCCGCCCGAAATTATATCGGCAAGCTCACTCAAATTACATTCGCACTCTTCTCTCGTGTCAAGATTTTTAACCTTAACTACGCCCCTCTCAAGTTCGCTTCCGCCCATAATAACAACGTGTGAATATCCGCCCTTGACGGCATAATCTATCTGCTTACCAAACTTTTTAATTCCCGTATAAAGTCCTGTTACGATACCACCGGAACGAAGCGTGTCAACGATGTCGGTATATTTTTCAACCGGAACGTCATCAAATCTCGCAACAAGCACCTTTTTACCACTACCGTAAAAATCGGGAAGAAGATTATGCGTCTCAAGGAAGTTTTCAAGGGTAACGTCACCCATTCCGTATCCAACTCCCGAAATTTTTGCATTCTTTGCAAAAAGTCCAACAAGATTATCGTATCTTCCACCGCCAAACATAGCACGGTTATTCTCGGGAGCTTCATCAAAGACCTCGAAAACAGTTCCTGTATAATAATCAAGTCCTCTGATAATGCCGAAATCGAACATACAGTATTTATCAAGCCCCATCGCCTCAAGAGCGTCAAAAAGAGAAACGAGCTCCATAGAGCCGACAGACTCGGGACATACAGCCGTTGCTTCTCTTACTCCCATTGTGTAAAGGGCATCTATTTTTTCAATTTGCGCCTCAAACAGTCCAAGCTCTGTCATATCCTTAACGTACGCGTCTCTCGGCACCTTGTTTTTACGGTCAACGACCTTTGAGATTTTCTTTGCACCGTCAGCATCTGTTCCGCAGATAGAAGCGATAACGTCATTGAAGAAACGACGGTTGTTGATATGCACCTTGAACATAGTCTCGTCCGCACCAAAGGCACGTAGAATAGCAATTGCGCTCTCGATAACATCAAGATCTGCTTCATATGTGTCACAGCCGAAAAGATCGACGTTCAACTGCCAAAACTCACGAAGTCTGCCCCTCTGCGGTCTTTCATAACGGTACATATTCGGAATAGAAAACCATCTGAGAGGAAAGTTAAGCTCACCGAGCTTTGCGGCAACCATTCTCGCGACACTGGGCGTCATTTCAGGACGAATAGCAAGATTTCGACCGCCTCTGTCAGTAAAATTATATGTCTGCTCACGCGCAAGCTCATCACCGCTCTTTGCGGCATAAAGCTCGAGCGATTCAAGCATAGGCCCATTATATTCATCATAAGCACAAAGCTCCAAAGTTTCGCGAATTTTTCCAAAGAACCAATTACGGCGCTTCATCTCCTCGGGATAAAAGTCTCTTGTGCCTTTATAAGGTTGTGTTGACAGCTTTTCCATCGTTATATATGACCTTTCCATTTCAAAAATGCTTTTTGCAACAAATATTCATTATATTATAACACATTTATTTCCTTTTGTCTATACAACAATGTAAATTATTTTGCTTTTTGTGCTTGCGTTCCTTACGCAAAATCCCGTCAAAAAAAGACTTCGAAAATAAAAAATAAAAATTGGGAATCCCTCTTAGTAGGGATTCCCAATAAAAATCAGATTACATTAACTCTTACAACACTTTCGACCTCTGCGATCTTTACTGCTATCTCATCGCTGACAGCTGCAGCCGTTTCGATAAGAGTATAAGCGTTATCGCCCTTTGAGGAAGTGATGAAATTCTCAATATTTATGCCCTGCTCTGCAAAAGCACCCGATATCTTCGCAATAATTGCGGGAATGTTCTTATGGAAAACTCCAACTCTTGTGCAACCGGGGACGTGAGCAAGAGAAACGTTGGGATAGTTAACACTGTTCTTAATATTACCGTTCTTGAGGAAATCATCGAGCTGATGAGCCGCCATAACAGCACAGTTGTCCTCAGATTCGGCAGTAGATGCTCCAAGGTGAGGAATCGTCACGATACCCTTCTCTCCAACAGTATCTTCTGTGGGGAAGTCTGTAACGTAAGAAGAAACCTTGCCTGTTGCAATAGCCGCCTTCACGTCAGCCGCATTTACGAGATCCGCACGCGAAAGATTGATGAGCTTAACGCCGTCCTTCATAATAGCTAGAGACTCTGCGTTTATCATATTCTTTGTCTGAGGTGTTGCGGGAACGTGAAGAGTAACATAGTCTGCTTCAGCGAAGACCTCATCAAAGGTAGCCGCCTTTTTAACAGAACGGGAAATGTTCCAAGCCGCTTCAACCGTCAAATACGGGTCACAGCCGACAACGTTCATACCAAGGTGAACCGCTGCATTTGCAACCATACCGCCGATAGCACCAAGACCGATAACACCGAGTGTCTTTCCTGCAATCTCAGTACCTGCAAAAGCACTTTTGCCGGCTTCAACAGCTTTCGCTACACCCTCGGTACCTTTCAAGCCCTGTGCCCATTCAATACCGCCCTTGATATCTCTTGCCGCAAGTAAAATAGCGGCAATAGCAAGTTCTTTTACTCCGTTTGCGTTAGCTCCGGGTGTGTTGAAAACAACAATACCATCTTCAGAGCAACGATCAACGGGAATATTGTTAACACCGGCACCGCAACGAGCTATAGCACAAAGATTTGCACCAAACTCCATGTCGTGCATAGCAGCCGAGCGAACCATTATCGCATCGGGACTTTCAACGCCAGAACCGATGTTATATTCATTTTTGTCAAGCACGTCTGTGCCGACCTTTGCAATTTTATTGAGAAGCTGAATATTTTTCATAATAAATACCTCTTAGCCCTTAGGATTATTCTTTGCGAATTCCTTCATGAAATCAACAAGTGCAACAACGCCCTCGTAAGGCATAGCATTGTAGATAGACGCACGCATACCGCCTACGCTGCGATGTCCCTTAAGATTCTTAAGACCTGCTTTACCTGCTTCGGACGCGAACTTCTTATCAAGATCAGCATCGCCCGTTACGAAAGTAACGTTCATCATAGAACGGCTGTCCTTCTTTACAGGAGCTACGTAGTAGTCCTGACCATCAAGATAGTCGTAAAGATAAGCCGCCTTCTTTTCGTTCATCTTCTTCATCTCGTCAAGACCGCCGATGCTGAGTATCCACTCATAAACAAGCTTCGCCATATAAATGGTGTAGCAAGGAGGAGTGTTATACATTGAGTCGTTCTCAGCCATAGTCTTCCATTCGAGCATTGTGGGCATATCTGCCTGTGCATAGTCGAGAAGATCCTCACGAACGATAACGATAGTAAGACCTGCAGGAGCCATATTCTTCTGTGCACCGGCATAGATAACGCCGAACTTGCTTACGTCGACAGGCTCGGAAATAATGCAGGAGGACATATCAGCAACAAGCGGGATATCTCCCGTATCCGGAATATAGCCGTACTTTGTGCCGTAAATAGTATTGTTGAAGCAAATATGAACGTATGAAGCATCGGGACGGAAATCCTCACGCTTAACTGTAGGAACGTGGTCAAAATTATCGTCCTTTGTAGTAGCTACACAGCGAACGTCATATCCAAGCTTCTGAGCTTCCTTGAAAGCTTTACCGGAGAACTGACCCGAAACGATATAGTCAGCCTTGCCTGTCTTTCCTATAAGATTCATCGGAACTGCCGCAAACTGAGTTGAAGCACCGCCCTGAAGGAAAAGCACCTTATAGTTGTCGGGAATCTGCATAAGAGAACGAAGCATCTTCTCCGCATCTGCGATAATTACCTCATAGTCAGGAGAACGATGGCTCATCTCCATAACCGACATACCCGACTCGCCATAGCAAACAAGCTCTGCTGCAGCCTTTTCAAGAACGGGAAGCGGGAGCATCGAGGGGCCAGCCGAAAAATTGTAAACTCTATTCATATTTACCTCCACGCCGCCATCGGCGGCACATATAAAAATTTTTCAAAAAATAATAAACGGCATCGTTTAGTTTCCCAAACAAATACCGTTTAAATTTTACTACTATTTTATTTGAGTGTCAATAGATTTGCTACAATTTCTGCGAAAAAATCAAAAAATGGGTGATTTTTGCGGATATTTATAAGCATTTTACCATATCGAGATGCACAAAAATCAACAAGCGGTTGATTTTTACTCTTTCACAGCAATAAGGTCCTTCGCATATGGAAGACTCATTATCCAATCGCAAAGCGTGTGCCATTCGGCGAGCTTGTGATTACGACGAGCGTAATAAATTCCTATCAAATTCTCATAATTGAGCGTTACCGTACGCATCTGATTAAAGCTAGAAGGAAGAAGCTGAATCATATTATGCCAATGAGAGCGTTCGTCCTTGTTTTCAACGAATTTCAAGCGTTCGCTCTCAAGATACGCAACGAGTGCATCAAGAGCCTCGAGCGCGTCAGGAGTCATACGGTCATGGCTGAAATCGTCCCTCTCGAAAGGCTTCGTATGTATCTTGTGCATAGTCGAGCAGGAGTTTGCAACCGTGCCAACCTTATACGTGTCAAACTCTTTCCACCAATAAAGCGGTGCCGTTATATCCACCGAAACGAAGATCTGACGCAAAAACTTTCTATGGTCACTCCCCGCTTTTGCCAAACGCTTTGCAAGATCAATATCGTTCTCACCGAAAACAAAATTATCCTCACTGTCAAAAAAGCTGTCCATCTTCGCCCAACTGTTCATCGGATTTCTTGCGCCTCTTATGGCATTTTCAAAATTCATAACTGAAGTACGTTCAATTTTTATCATAATAAGCCATCCTCCGTTTTTATTATTTTTATGTTATCATATTTTAGGGCATATGTCAAGTTAAGACTTTCTTATTTGGTTTAGCTGCTCCCAAAAGAGCGAAAATGGGTAAATATCGCCATTTGGCACCTCGGTTATATCAAAAGATGCCACCTTATCATCTCTTATCGAAAGATGATAAGCAAAAAGAGCGAACGCTTCTTTAGGAGAGGCGAAAGTTCCCTCATCATCAGCACCTCGTACTCGTTCTCGGCTTCCGTATTTTCCATCACCCACAATGGGCATACCTCGGGACGAAAACTGTACTCTTATCTGATGCGTTCTACCCGTAAAAAGTCTTATACAGACAAGCGAAAGCGGACCTTTTTCTCCCTCTGCCGTACCAATAACACTATAACTTAACTGTGCGTATTTTGCACCTTTTCTCGCACTCGACAAGACAAAGCTTTTCCCCGCCCTTGCGTCCTTAAAAAGATAATCGCACATCTCCCCCTCAGTCTCCGACGGCACGCCGCTTATCACCGCAAGATACTCCTTTACGCACCTCTCCTTGTCCGACATTATCTCGGAAAGCTTTCCCGCCGTAGCTTTTCGCTTTGAGAAAAGCATAATTCCCGCCGTTCCCCTGTCAAGCCTGTGAATAAGAGAGACCTCGGAGCCTTTATTGCCAAGATACTCGGAAACGAGCGAAAGCATATCCGTCTCTCCCGACGCATTTTGCGTCGGTGACGGTTGCGAAAGAACTCCCGCAGGTTTCAGGACCACTATTACATTTTTATCTTCATAAAGAATTTTCATCATTACAAATTCGTGTTATGAGCTTTACCTCATATTAGTCCCTTTGATTTTATTTGCCAAAGAGGTCCTTGCAAAATACGCAAAGACCTCTTTTAATACTGTCATCAGTTTTTCAAGCTGTGTATAGGTGCAGGGATTCTGCCGCCACGTGCAATAAACTTTGCACAAGACGCCGAATTCAGCTTCATTATGGGGGCACGTCCGAGCAGACCGCCAAAATCAACGCTGTCACCAACGGTCTTACCCCAAGCGGGGATAATACGAACAGCCGTTGTTTTTGTATTTGCAACACCAATAGATATTTCGTCCGCAATAATTCCACAAATAACGTCCTCGGGAGTGTCGCCCGGAACCGCTATCATATCAAGACCAACCGAGCAGACCGCCGTCATCGCCTCCAGCTTTTCTATGCTGAGAGCCCCCTGCTCAACCGCAGCTATCATACCTGCGTCCTCAGAGACGGGAATAAACGCACCCGAAAGACCTCCAACGTGAGAAGACGCCATAACGCCACCCTTCTTTACTGCGTCATTGAGCATCGCAAGAGCCGCAGTCGTACCGTGCGAACCGCAGACTGTAAGTCCCATATTCTCAAGAATATGAGCAACCGAGTCTCCTATCGCAGGGGTCGGGGCGAGCGAAAGATCTATAATACCAAAAGGAGTATCAAGTCTTCTTGCTGCCTCGTGTGCAACGAGCTGGCCTACTCTCGTTATCTTAAATGCCGTTTTCTTAATAATATCAGCAAGCTCGGAAAGATCGCAATCCCCAGCTCTTGCAATAGCAGAGCTTACAACACCGGGGCCTGAAACGCCAACGCTTATAACGCTGTCCGGCTCACCCACACCGTGAAATGCACCCGCCATAAACGGATTATCCTCCGGCACGTTTGCAAAAACAACGAACTTAGCACAACCGATAGAACCACGGTCGCGGGTAAGATATGCCGCACGCTTTATGGTTTTACCCATAAGTGCAATAGCGTCCATATTTATTCCGGCTTTTGTGGTTGCAACGTTTACAGAGGAACAAACGAGATTCGTCTCATTAAGTGCCTCAGGGATGACCGATATCAAATTTTTCTCAGCCTCGGTCATACCCTTATGAACGAGTGCACCAAAGCCGCCGATAAAGTTTATACCGAGCGTTTGCGCAGCCCTTTCAAGCGTCTTCGCAAGCTTTATATATCCATCGGGAGATATCGCACCGCCGATAAGCGATACAGGCGTCACAGAAACACGCTTGTTGACTATCGGAATACCATATTCCTTCTCTATATCACAGCCAACCGAGACAAGTCGCTCTGCGCGTTTTGTTATCTTGTCATAGACCTTCTCGCAAAGACGATTCTCATCTTCGCTTACGCAATCGAGCAAAGAAATGCCCATTGTTATCGTTCTGATATCGAGATTTTCCTCTCGAATCATATTTATTGTTTCAAGAATGTCAGATGTATTAAGCATTTTTCTATCCTTTTATAATCAAATATGGTGCATGGTATTAAAGATATCCTCGTGCATCGCGTGAATATCGAGTCCGGCATTTTTGCCTATTTGCGCAAGCTCGTCAACAAAATCCGAAAAAGGAACTTTCAGATCGTTAATATCAGCAAGCATTATCATCGCAAAGTATTCGCTCAGAACACTTTGCGTTATCTCCAAAATGTTTGCACCCTTTTCTGCGCAAATTGTACTCACCTTAGCTATAATGCCGACGGTGTCTTTTCCCGTTACTGTAATTACCGCTTTCATTTATATCCTCCAAGTATTTTTGTTAATTTTATCACATTTTGCGCAATTTTTCAAGAGGGTAAGCAAAAAATAGTTCCTATTGTTGACAAATATCATTTTATGTGCTAAAATGTCAGTCAAATACTTAATTTTCGGAGGTAGTTATGAGCGATCTTTTTACATATGAATATTCAGTAGCTCAAAAAATAGAAGGCAAATGGGTATTCAAAAAAATCGGTATGATTTTCCTTTATATCGCCTTTGTTATATTCTGGTTCGTTTTTGGATTTGTAACAAAGCTATTTCCCGTTATGGCATTGATACCCTTGACGCTTTGGATACTTGTTTTTATCACTTGGCGATACGTCAAGGTAGAATATGAATATTCTATAATTTCGGGACTTTTTACCCTCTCAAACGTTTACGGAAACCGTTCTCGCAAAAAAGTCGTTGAATTCAAGATAAAGGACTGCTGTCTTATCGCACCGTTAAAGGATAGCGAGGAAAAGATAGCATCATACGCACCCGAAAAAGTCTATTCAGGGCGTTCAAGCGTGAGTTCGCGAGATACGTACGTTGCTCTTGTTGATATTGATGGCAAAAAGACCGCCGTATATTTTGAGGCAACTGAAAAAGCACTTAAAATTTGTCAGTTCTATAACGCATCGGCTACTACCGTTACAAAAACAACGTATTGATATATAAAGGAACAGGTTGTTGCGATAAAATCGCAACAACCTGTTTTTATATTATTTTGTCTTATTATAAAGCTCTCTGAAGGCTTTGACCGTATCTGCGAAATCTGCAATAGCGTCCTTGATAACGTCAGGCTTTGTCAGGTCGATCCCTGCAACCTTAAGACTATCAAGAGGACTTATTCTTCCGCCGCAGCTGAGGAATTCAAGATACTTTCCGATATAAGCCTCACCCTCCGTCTCTATACGACGAACGATAGACGACGCAGCTGAGATACAAGTTGCATACTTGTAAACGTAGAAGAAATAATAGAAGTGAGGAATTCTCATCCATTCAAGAGCGATTTCCTTATCGCAAACAACGCTGTTTCCAAAATATTTTTTAACAATAGCGTAATATTTCTCGCAAAGAAGCTCTTTTGTAAGCGTCTGACCTGCCTCGCACAGTGCGTGTATCTCTTTTTCAAATTCCGCAAACATAGTTTGGCGGTAAAGAGTACCCTTGTAAGTCTCCATTATCTGATTAAGAATAGACAGCTTTTCTTCATTACTGTTTGATTCTCTCAGCTTCTTGTGAGCCAAAAGAAGCTCGTTTACAGTTGACGCAACCTCGGCTACGAATATAGTATAGGAGGATTCCTGCGGGGTATTTCCTTTACGAGAGTACCAGGAATGCATAGAATGTCCCGCTTCGTGTGCAAAAGTCGAAACGTCGTCGAGCTTACCAGTATAATTAAGAAGCATATAAGGTGCTGTGTCGTAACAACCGGAGCTGTACGCGCCGCCTCTCTTACCCTTGCTCGGATAAACATCTACCCAATGCTCTTCCTCGATTCCTCGCTTGAGAGTATCGTGGTATTCACTGCCAAACACCTTTACGGTATCAAGAACCTCTTTTGTCGCCTCCTCAAAGCTGTATTCTTTCGTGCAGGAAGCGATAAGAGGCGTGTAAACGTCGTACATATGAAGCTTACTAAGACCCAAAACCTCACGCTTAAGATTGTAATAATCAAACAGAGGCTCAAGTCCCTCGTTTATGGTTGAGATAAGGTTGTTGTATATAACAGGCGTAACCTCATCTCTGAAAACAGAGGCGGTGATACTATTCTCAAAATTACGCACCTTCGAGAGCGTTACACGCTCCTTCACGAAGGAATTAAGAAGTGCAGACAGAGTGTTGCCATACTTACCATAAGTCTCATATACCTTTTTGAAAGCGGCACGGCGAACGTTTCTGTTCTCGCTCATAAGACGAAGAGAATATGTAGCCTCTGTCAGCTCAACCGATTTTCTGTCCTCGTCCTTTATCTTGCCAAAGCTAAGGTCAGCGTTTGCAAAAATCGAACGGATCTGCGAATGTGAACCCAAGCTCATCTGCAGATCGGCAAGGAGCTTTTCGTTCTCTTCCGAGAGCGTATGCGGACGGTATCTTTGCTCGATCTCTATAGTTCTGCGGAACTCCTCGAGCTTCGGAAATTCCTTATACCACTTTTCAGTAGTTTTTTTATCAAGACGAAGCAAGGAAGGCGAAACAAAAAATGATGCCGAGCCTGCTTCACATACAAGATTCTGCATTCTGCCCATAAGAGCAAGATAATAGTTATCGGAAAGATCAAGGTCTGAATTCAAATGAGCATACATATAAAGCTTTTCTATGATGCGACTAAGTTCAACCTGATCGGAGAGCATATTGTAAAGCCCCTGTGCACTCTTTGTCATAGTTTCCGCGTGAGCAGGGAAAGCTTTTACAAGCTGTGATGCCTTTTCAAAATCAGCATCAAACTCCGCCATATTCTTATAAATTGCGGTAAGGTCCCATTTGTATTTTGCCGGAATGTCGGCTCTTACGTCTGTCATACTTAAAACCTGCCTTTTCTCAAATATTTATAAATCAATTATATAGCATATCGCAAGTTTTGTCAATCACGGCTTTACTTAAATTTCTTCGGGCAAATTAACAGGCTATTCATAAATTTGTGTTATCATACTCATATATATCAAAATATTTTGCATTTTTTCTTCGGGGTGTGCTTATGGAAAGAACCACAAAAAAACTCTATATATACTCGTTTGGATTTGCAATACTTACGTTACTCGGAGTAATATCCAGAATGATTTCTCTTATATCCTTCTATGATAAGGATATCGGATATTATCAGACCTCAGCAATTCTGCCGGATATTTTTCACGGCATATGTGTTTTCGCAATAATAGCAGCGCTGAGTGCCGTCTTCATTATACCGACAAGAAAAAACGGAGATCTGACGAAATACAACCCCGTATCAACTTCGGCTCGTGTGGGTTCCGTCTTTGCTCTCTGTTCCGTATCAGCATTTGCCGTATATTTTTTTACACACTCATTCGCCCAAAACAATATCTCCATAACGGCAAATTCGGGCACTTTCGGTATTGTAAAGACAGCCGCAGTTATTCTGGCAATCCCTTGCATAATATACTTCGGGCTTGTCCTCGCCTCAAAAACCGAAAAAGGTGAAAAGCACGTTCTTTTCGGTTACTGCACGATAATTTTTATCCTTATGATGTTAGCTATAACCTATTTTGATCTAACAACAGCTATGAACAGCTCAAATAAACTTCTGCTCCAGATAACCTTGATGCTTCTAATGCTGTATATGCTCTACGAGCTTCGTTTCTCTCTGGATAACGCAAGTCCGTCGGGGTACGTAATAATTTCCCTCTTGACTCTTTATTTTTCGTGCGTCACTTCTCTGCCATCTATAATTGCATTCTTCCTCGGGATTTTAACAAGAGCAGATTATCTGTTCTTCCATTTCGTTGTTTTCGGGCTCGGAGTATATTCGTCGCTACGTTTTATTACATTTGTTATAGAGCAAAAAACACAAAAATAATATTAAGAATCCCGCTGCCAAATTTGGCAGCGGGATTCTCTTTTTACATTCTTAATCCTTTAGGGTAATAATTTTTCGCCTCTGACGCGCTCACTTTTGCTCCACCGACAGCGGAAGACCCTATAAGTACAGCGGCAAAACCGTTATCACATTCGGTAAAAATACTCTCGCCGTGAAGATATTTCTTTATTTTTTCTGCGTCGGTATCAAGAGACAAAACTATCTTTCGCTTAAACAAATTACCGTAAGCCATAAAAAAATTATGATGAGGTATAACTCTGCCTTTTTGCACACTACCGACTATAACTCCGGCACATTTGATAACCTTTTCGTTCTCGGGAAGCGGAATATCGGCCACAAGAGAATAGCTGCCGTCCCCCTTTTTCTTAAGATCGTATCTTTCTATCTCCAAAAGGCCTTCTTCGCTTAGGCCCTCTATCAAAAACTCTTTTATTACCGCCTCATCAGCCTCGTCCGTCCCTCTTCTTTTTTGCGAATCTTTCTTTTGGCTTCTGTCGCCTTTTGCTTTTCTGCGGCTTTCGTTAATATCAGCTTCATCTTGATAGGGTACCGCATCTCTCTCAAGCAGAGCCATAAACTGTCCCTCACCAAGTGAAATATGAGGATAGAATCTCCGACAGAGTTTCATTTTCTCTCCGCCGTATTCAGAGAGTCCCTCTTTTGTCACCTTCTGTACACGGTCACTTACAGGAATCAGATGAAAGTCGCTGTGCTCCGTCAAAAAATCTGCTATCTGCATCTCGTTTTCTTCCGGAGCAAAGGTACAGGTTGAATATAATAACTTTCCGCCCCCCTTGACCATTCCTGCCGCATTCTCAAGAATTTCTTTCTGACGCATAGCAGACATTTCTATATTCTCTATGCTCCATTCGCTTATCGCAAGTGGATTTTTTCTCATCATTCCCTCTCCCGAGCAGGGAGCGTCAACTATGACAAGATCAAAAAAGTTTTTGTACGTGTGAGCTAATGTCGCGCTGTCAGTGTTCGTCACAACGGCACCGCGAACGCCCATTCTCTCAATATTCTGTGCAAGTATCTGAACACGCGAGGTATCTATCTCGTTTGATACTATAACCCCTTTGCCGCAAAGCTTCGATGCAGCTTGTGTGGATTTTCCGCCGGGAGAAGCACAAAGGTCAAGTATCTTCATTCCCGGCTCTATCTCAACACATTCAACAGGCGACATCGCCGCAGGCTCCTGCACGTATATCGCTCCCGCATGATGAAGTGGGTGCGAACCTATATGCTCACATTCAAATATATATCCTGCATCCGCAAATGGCAGCTTTTCATGTTTGAATTCGAAAAGCTTCTCAAACTCCTCTGTTGAGCATTTTATTGTATTTACTCTAAGCGCTCGAACAGGAGACGACTCAAGAGCTTTTTTAAACGCATCAAAATCGTCCCCGAGAATATCTCTCATTCTTTTTTCAAATTCTTTAGGCAGTGTCAAAATAAACCTCGCAATATCGTTTTTTTATATTTTATCATATATAGACACATCTCGCAAGATTTTTTTCATTTTTGTTTGACTGTTTACTTTTTTTCTTTTATATGTTAAAATAATAAAAAAAACAGGAGAATATATTATGCACGATAAGTTGACAGAAGTTGATATAAAGAAAATGCAAGAAGAGATAGATTATAGGGTGAAAGAGCTTCGCCCAAAGCTTCTTGAGGAAGTAAAGAGGACTCGTGAATACGGAGATTTGAGCGAGAACGCCGAATATAAGGAAGCAAAACGCGAAAAAAATCACAACGAAAGCCGAATAAGATATCTAAAAAATATGATAGAGACCGCTGTAATAGTCAAACTTGACACAGGAGCCGATGTCATAGGTCTTTTCGACTTTGTCGAGCTTTTTTATGAAATGAATGGCACAACGAAGAAGATTCAGCTCGTCACGACCTTGCGTCAAGACGCAACAAAAGGCTTTATCAGCGGCGAGTCTCCGCTCGGCAAGGCTTTGCTTGGGAAAAAGGTTGGGGACAGAGTTTGCGTGACAGTTTCTCCCGACCGCAGCTTTTACGTGCAGATAAAAGGACACGAAAAAGGCAGCGACAATGAATCGCTGCCAATCAGTGCTTTCTAAAAAATCAAATTTTTTTCAATAATTCTATAGCTTGTGTTGCGTCACGGGAGACGAGTTTGCAAAGGACTTTTACTCGTTCGGTTATGACTGAACATAACTCTTCCCTTTTAGATATAAGCTCCTCGGCGGCCGACACAAGCTCTTCTTCATTTATTTTTCCTGCGTCAAATGAAGCGAACTGGGACGAATATTCGAGAAAAGCACTTACCTTCGGGTCATAGGAAAGACCTATGGCGGGTACGCCCGCAGCACTTGCATATATAAGCATATGCAATCTCATGCCGATAACGAACGACATCTTGCCAACAAGAGAGGTAACCTCTCTTGCCGAAAGTCCCCTTAAGCATGGACAGATCTTTCCTATTCTCTGCTCAACTCTTTGCTTTACCTCAAAGCATATAGCATCGTCAAAGCTGCGCTGGACCGGTATAAATAGAGGTGTCTTTCCAATCCTTTCACTTATTCCCGAGATAGCGTCAGAAACCGAGGCAACAAACGCCTCTCTATCGTTTGCGTCACTTGATGTACGCAGATCCTGCCATTCACGAAGCGAGACGGCAAAGTAATTTATCGGATTCTCTACCCCTGCACTTTTCAGAATATAAGAGCATCTTGCTTCATCTATGGGCGCCAAAGTAAGTGCAGGATCGGCAGTAACGATTATGCTATCGCATATATTTTCGTCAAGCCCTATCTGACGCAAAAACTCATATGACGAAGGCTCTCTTAAACTGATATAATCTACATCAGAGAGTATATTTTTCACCCTCTCATAACTGCGTTCGCCATATAGCGGGCCTATTCCGTTCGCATACACCATAACGGGAAGGCCCATTTTCTTTGCTATTTTTATTATTTGAATATAATATTCAAGCGATTTTGCACTCGTGTTATTCTGAAGCAACGACCCGCCACCGCTGATGAGCAGCTTTGAGTGCTTCATCTCTCTTATGACCGCGAACGGATTAAATCGGTTGACGCATTTAACTCCGTATTTACGGCACATTTTTCTCGGTGATCTTGTCAGTGCCGTTATTCTTATATCAGGAGCAATTTCTCTCAAATTCTTAATTATTGAGATCAAAAGAGAGTCATCGCCCATATTTCCGAATCCGTAATAACCCGAAAAAACAACGTCGCTGTATTTTCTGTAATCATAAGGATAAAGCGATTCATATACTGCCATACAATCACGAGCCATTCTCACCGCAGAGTAATTTTCTTCAATTATTCTGCGGTTTTTCTCGCCTATCTGTGCGCCCCGGTCGCTCGGCATATCAAGAAGTTTACAAAGATCGGAAAACAAAATTTCTTCGCTCGTTCCTTCACAGCCACGGCAACAGAAGTTCGTAGCAACCGCCATGTCCATATTTTCCTCGCCCAAAAGACCGATATATCCCTCATTTCCTGCGATCACGACGGGCTTCGACGCACTCATCGCCTCAAGAACCGCTCTCGAAACTCCAACAAAGACGTCACCTAAAGCAATAAACTCATTTATATTAGTTCTCGGCCCTGCCATATGCACGAAATTACTTCCGATCTCAGCATTTGCTTTGTCCGCCAATTCCTTTACATGCTCAAAATCATCGCCGCCGCCGACTATAACTATCTGTAGCCGTTCGTATTTTTTCTTCAGACGGGGAGCTATTTCGGCAAGAATTCTTGCCGCCAAGCTTCTGTCGGTATCCATACGGCTGACATAAACTATAGTTTGTCGGTCTTCGGGTAATCCAAGCTCCCATGCGACCTTTGAGCTGTCTATATCCTTTGAAAATTTACGCATATCAACGCCATTGATCGTGACCGAGATATTATCCGAGAAAACGCCGTAATTATCTATAACGTACTGCTTGATATCCTCGCTGACCGCTACCGTTCTCTCGCCCCAATCAGAAATTCGTTTCCAGACAGCATTCACATCAAAAACCCAATGTGCAGAACATACAAAGCGGAATTTCAAGCGGCGATGAAGCAGTCCACAAATGAAAGCAGGTATTCTCGCATGAGCATGAACGATATCAAACTTCTCTTTTTTTATAAGTCTTTTTAGTCCAAAATAAGATTTTATAACCGAAAAAGGTTTTTTCGTATGAAGCGGCAACTTAATATGACGAATTCCACATTCCAAAAGCTCCTTTTCATAAACACCGCCATTTGATGCTACAACGATCTCGACACCCATCTCGGAGAGTGCTCTCGAAAGCTCTAAAACGTGTGTCTCAGCGCCACCTATATCAAGCCCCATAAGAGTCATCAAAATTTTCAACTTCTTCACCATCGCCCTTCCCGTTTTTTCTCTTCGGAAATACTCATCACTTAATTTTACCATTCGTCGCCACACCTGTCAAGTCATTCGACATTTTTTGAAAAAACAAAAAAGGCTATCGCTTATGCGATAGCCCTTATTGTACAGCAGTCTAAAAATATCAAGTTTTCTAAATTACTTGATTTCAACAGAAGCGCCTGCTTCTTCAAGAGCCTTCTTGAGACTCTCTGCTTCGTCCTTAGAAACGCCTTCCTTAAGTGTCTTAGGAGCACCCTCAACGAGTTCCTTAGCTTCCTTAAGTCCGAGACCTGTAACTTCACGAACAACCTTGATAACGTCAAGCTTCTTAGCACCGAAGGATGCAAGAACAACGTCAAACTCGGTCTTTTCTTCGCCACCTGCAGCAGGAGCAGCAGCGCCGCCAACAGCAGCAACAGCAACAGGAGCTGCGGATACGCCGAACTCTTCTTCAAGAGCCTTTACGAGGTCAGCAAGTTCAAGTATTGTAAGTTCCTTGATCTCATCAAGGAGTTTAGTGGTCTTTTCTGTAGCCATTTTAATATACCTCCAAAATGTAAAAGAAATATTTTTTCGTTTTTTGTGTCGCTATGCGACGTCTTTTTGGCTTATTAAGCCTCTGTGGATGTTTCCTCTGCTGCGGGAACTTCCTCTGCTGCGGGAGCTTCCTCTGTCGCGGGAGCCTCCTCTGCTGCGGGAACTTCCTCTACTGCAGGAGCAGCCTCTGCTGCAGGAGCAGCGTCCTCGCCCTTGTCGATCTTTGCCTGAAGTACGTAAGCCAATCCATAAAGAGAAGACTGGAGACTTCCGAGCATCTTTCCAACGAGGGTTTCCTTTGAGGGAATATCTGCAAGAGAAACTACAGTGTTCTTATCAACAACTGCGCCATCAAGATAACCTGCGAGAATCTCAAAGGATTCGATCTTTTCGGCATATTCCTTCATTACCTTCGCGGGAGCGACCGGATCATTTTCGCTTATTGCGATTGCAGTCATACCGCTCAGATACTGCTTCATTTCGCCGAAACCAACCTCTTCACAAGCTCTGCCTGTGAGGGTATTCTTCATAACCATGTACTTAACACCGGCTTTTCTGAGAGCCGCACGGAGCTTTGTGTCGTCCTCAACGGTGATACCGCTATAGTTTACGAGCACGCCCGCCGGAGAGTTTCTCAAAAGCTCTGCCAATTCGCTCACGGTCTGTTTCTTTTGTTCGAGTATTGCATTGCTGGGCATTTCGTTTCACCTCCCATTGTGAAAATAAAGACTTAGCAAAATATAAAAAAATCTTTCTCCGCAAAGCAAAAAGCGCACGAAGAAAGATTATATAACAAAAATATTCAAGTTATAAATCGTTCCTCGGCAGGAGAGCTGCTTACGCCGCCTTTACGGAAACCTGCTGTCTTAGGATAACAGGGGTATTATACCACCCATAAATGAGTTTGTCAATAGTTTTTTGAAAAAATTTTATTTTTAGATTTTTATGCTTGTCAAAACGAGTTTTTTAATCACGCAAAAATTCTTTTTCCAAGCTTAAACGCTCATACAAAAACGCATAAACGCTTCGATGCCCTCGGGCGTACGTTTATACACTCCCGCATCCTCAAGCACTCGAACAAACGTGTTTCCTATCTCTGTTCTCAATATTTCGTGCACGTTTTCGGATGTAAAAGTATATTTTTCGGCAAATGAACGAACCCATGCTGCGTGCTTTGCTATTCTCTCATCTGCACAAATATCGGCACCTGCAAGAATCGCATCGGCAAGAATCTCCATTTCGGTTTTCAGTCGTGCGGGAAGCACTGCCAATCCCATAACCTCAATAAGTCCTATATTTTCCTTTTTAATATTATGAAGCTCCGAGTGCGGATGGTAAACGCCGAGAGGATGCTCTTCTGTCGTTATGTTATTACGCAATACCAGATCAAGCTCGAAATCTTCTCCTCGTCTGCGTGCAATAGGTGTTATCGTGTTATGAGGCTCACCATTTGTGTTTGCAAAAATAAATGCTTCTTTATCGGTATATCCTCTCCAGGCCAAAAGTATTTTGTCCGCAAGCTCTACCAATCTTGATTTTTCGGCACATCTTAAGCGAATAACCGACATAGGCCATCTGACAATTCCCGCACGAACATCCTCGAAGTCTTCAAATTTGAGAGTCTTCTCGATAGGGGAACGCTCCATAGCAAAGGTATATCTTCCGCCTTGCATATGGTCGTGGCTGAGGATCGAACCACCAACGATAGGCAGATCGGCATTCGAGCCTATAAAATAATGAGGGAGATAATCAACAAAATCAAGCAGCTTTGCAAAGCTTGACCTGTTTATCGCCATTGGGGTATGCTCTGCACTCAGTGCTATACAGTGTTCATTATAATAAACGTAAGGTGAGTATTGCAAAAACCACTCACAGCCGTCTATCGTGATCGGCATCAAGCGTATATTTTGTCTTGCCGGGTGGTTAAGTCTACCTGCATAGCCCTCGTTCTCGGGGCAAAGCAAACATTTCGGATATCCCGCCTGCGGCAGAAGCTTTGCGGCAGCTATAGCCTTCGGATCCTTCTCGGGCTTTGAAAGATTTATCGATATATCAATATCTCCGTATTCCGATTCAACGCTCCAACGCAGATCCTTTTTAACTCTTCCGACTCTTATGTAATTGCTTTTTTTACTAAGATCATAGAAATAATCTGTCGCCTTCTCGGGAGACTCAAAATAAAGATGTTTGAATTTTGATATTACCTCGCTCGGACGAGGCACAAGAGCACCCATTATCTTCGTATCAAAAAGGTCTCTGTAATCAACTCCGTTTCCTTCAATCAGACCGTTTTCATACGCATAATCGCACAAAGCAGAGAGAACTGCGTCAAGCTCGTCCTCCGCAACAGGCAACGGCACTACGTCTTCGCCCTCTTTATAATCGGAAATATCAAGAATCTCAAGCACACGGTTGATTGAATATGTCCTATCGCTTTTTTCGATAAGACCGTTTGTCTCTGCATATCTGATAAGTCGTTTTATATAAGAATAAATATCGATATTCATAGGGGCTCCTTTTAGGATTTGTTTAACGAATATTAATGTTCTATATTGGTTTTGAAAGAATCTTCTTTTACAAAATCCGAAATATCCGCTGAAAAGAATGTTGTCGTCATAGAATATGATGTGGCCGGCTTTACTCCGGAAACTATAGTTTCACAATGATATATAAGACCATAATCAAGATAATAATAATATTTTTCAGAAACGTTTGAATTTCTGTAAGTCATATTAAGACTCAACATATTTGAAACCTTTCCGCGAATGAGCGAATAAGTGCATTTCGAAAGAGTGGCATCATTTTTGTTCTCTGCCGTCCTATATTCTTCCGCTAATGCTACTATATCACTATGGATAGGAAGTGCAGCAAGCTCTTCTATCCTTACTTCATCGTTTTTTACAAAGCGGGAGGTTTTTCCCGTCACCTCGTCTATTATCAAAACATTTTCACCGTCACAGATAATAGTTTCAAGAAGAACATCGCCATCTGCCGTCTTTATGTTATACTTATCTCCATCTCGAAGAATGTATTTTTCTCGAACGAGCGTATTTCCATCACCGTCTGAATTTTTCACAGAACATTCTTGATAATACGATGTTTGTGTAGCATAAAACGAAAAAGCTTCCTCAAGCGTCATATCGATAATCAAAGGCTCGGAGATATCCACCTCATCGCTATCATTGCCCTCGATAAGCTCATAAAAATAGTCGGACATATCATTTTTTGATATATCTTTTTCATTGTTTTTGCTATTTTTCATACTCAAAAGATAAATTCCGCCTACAGCAAAAAGAATCGCCATTACAACAGCACCGATAAGCAACAGAGCCTTTACAGCAGAGTTCGCATCTATCAAGGACGCAATGCTTCGTTTTTTGTTTTTCATGGCATCTCTCCTAAAACGTTTATTTTTCTTCGTCTGTATCTTTCTCGGCACTTTCCTGTCTTATATCGGCCGTGGCAGCAAGATTCTGAACCAAATTCGAGAACTCCTCGCCTGAGGCTATTTTTATACCACTTTCAAGCGCATCTTCTTCATCAAACATAGCTGTATATGCTCTCGTTGCAGGATTTTTATAAACGAACATACTAATAAAAAACAACGCAACGCCAGACACGAAAATAAGTGCTGCGGGGAAGTAGTAATTCAGCGTCAGAAGCACTGCCGCAATCCCAAGCAGACCGCATATAGAATAAAGAATACGCACGCTCTTCCTCTGGCCAAAGCCCATATCTATGAGGCGATGATGAATATGGCCTCTGTCTGCAGAAAAAGGATTCTTTCCGTGTATGACTCTTCTTATTACAGCAAATACAGTATCAAAAATCGGAAGTCCGAAAATAGAAAGAGGAATGAGGAAGGAAAGTACAGTATGCATCTTGAAAACGCCCTGAACCGAGATCAGCGAGAGCAGGTATCCAAGCGTTTGTGCTCCCGTATCCCCCATAAAAATTTTCGCAGGGTGGGCATTGAACGGCATAAAACCGAGACACGCACCAATAACAATCGCAGTAACAAGTGCCGAATTCATATCCCCAAGCACTACCATAACGACAAATAGTGACATCGAACATATAGCCGATACTCCGCAGGAAAGGCCGTCCAGCCCGTCTATAAGATTTATAGAATTCGTAAGAACTACTATCCAGATAAGCGTAATCGGAAGCGACCACTTTCCAAGCTGTATTATATCGGATCCGAGAGTTATAAACTCTATTGAAACACCCTCATATATAGCAAACAGTGCAACTAATATTTGAGCCAAAAGCTTAACCCAAGCAGGGAGTGAAAAGACGTCGTCAAGCACTCCCATAACAACGATTATAAGAGATCCAAAAAGAGCGACCGTCAAAAAATCATTCATCTTGCAAAATGCAAGAATAGTAAGAGCAAACGCTATAAATATAGCAAGTCCGCCAATTCTGGGTATCGGAACACGGTGCATTCTTCTGTCGTCCTTCGGTATGTCAACAGCACCTATCTTAAAGGCAAGAACTCTCACAAGAGGCGTACAAACATATGAAAGCAGTGCGGCACAAACTACCGCCGCTATGCCTCTAACAAGCGAAACGTACATTTATTTTATTCCTTTCTTTTTAAGCAACGATCGAATGCTCAAATAACAAAGCCAACCTTGCGCTTGACCTTCGAGAGAGTCTTTGATGCAAAATAGGAAGCCGTATCTGCACCGTTTTTCATTACATTCTCAAGATAAGCTTTATCAGCGAGAAGCTCATTGAACTTTGCTTGAACAGGCGCGAGTGCATCGGCACAGGTCTCACCTACCGCTATCTTAAAATCTCCATACCCTTTTCCCGCAAACTCGGCTTCGATCTCATCAAAGCTCTTTCCCGTAAAGCAGGAATATATAGACATAAGATTGTTTATACCGTCCTTACCCTCGCCATATCTGACGCAAGTATCGGAATCGGTAACGGCACGCTTGAACTTACGAATGATAGAATCCTTATCGTCAAGTATATAAACTACCGCATTTGTGTTTTCATCGGACTTACTCATTTTCTTCGTAGGCTCTGCGAGCGACATTATCTTCATTCCGCTTTTTTCGATTATGGGCTCGGGCACCGTAAAGGTGTCGGAATATACCTGATTGAAGCGGTTCGCTATATTTCTTGCAAGCTCAACGTGCTGTTTCTGGTCAACTCCAACGGGAACAACGTCTGTCTGATAGAGCAAAATATCTGCTGCCATAAGCGTCGGATATGTAAAAAGTCCCGCATTTATGTTGTCCGAATGCTTTGCGCTCTTATCCTTGAACTGTGTCATACGCGAAAGCTCACCGAACATAGTATAGCAATTAAGTATCCATGAAAGCTCGGCGTGAGCCGGAACGTGAGACTGCACGTAAAGCGTATTTTTCTCAGGGTCAAGACCGCAAGCAATATAAAGTGCAAGAGTTTCGTAAGTTCTTCTGCGAAGCTCTGCCGGAACTTGACGAACCGTTATCGCGTGCATATCAACAACGCAGTAAAATGTCTGATAGTCCTCACTGTATTTTGAAAAGTTTCTGAGAGCTCCGAGATAGTTTCCGATAGTCAGATTTCCACTCGGCTGAACTCCCGAAAACGATACCTTTTTATCCTTTAACATTTTTATGACCTTACCTTTGGCTTTTTAGGTTCCCTTTCTTATCCGATTTTATTTCCTGTAAGTTACAAAATATCTATATATTTATAATCCCCTTTATAATATCACATTTATTCTCATTTTGCAAGTTTTTGGGGACAACTTCTTCAAAAAATAAATAAAAATCGGCAAAAATATTTGATATAGCTTTCAAAGACAGCCAATACGGTTGACTTCTTACCGTTTTTATGTTACCATATTTTTATAATTATATATCACTTTACATTCGATATTTTTGGAGGTAAATATGCTGTCATTTGAAAGCGATTATATTGAAGGGGCACACGAGAAAATTTTGGAGCGTCTTATCAATACCAACCTTGAACGTCTCTCGGGTTACGGGAGCGACGTTTATTGCGAGAGTGCAAAAGAGAAAATAAAGGCCGCTTGTGAATGTCCCAAGGCCGAGATATTCTTCATCTCGGGCGGAACTCAGACAAACCAAATCGTTATTTCCTCGCTTCTCAGCTCATACGAAGGAGTAATTGCCGCAAAAACAGGTCATATCAGTGCACACGAAGCAGGTGCTATTGAATATTCAGGTCATAAAGTGCTTGAGGTGCCACAGAAAGACGGCAAATTGGAGGCATCAGAACTCAAAAAATATTTGATAGATTTTTACGCAGATGCAAATCACGAGCATATGGTCGCACCCGGTATGGTATACGTCTCCCACCCCACAGAATACGGCACGCTTTACAGTCAAGAAGAGCTATCGAATATCTCGCAGATATGCCGCGAGTACAAAATACCGCTCTACCTTGACGGGGCACGTCTTTCATATGCGATTATGAGCGAAAAAAGCGACCTTAGTTTGCCGATGATAGCAGAGCTTTGCGACGTTTTCTATATTGGCGGCACAAAGGTTGGTGCTCTGTGTGGAGAGGCTCTTGTGTTTACCAAAAACAATATGCCCAAGCATTTTTTAACCATCGTAAAGCAACACGGTGCACTCTTGGCAAAAGGCAGACTCCTCGGAATCCAATTTGACACGCTCTTTTCTGACAACCTCTATTTTAAAATAGGTAAAAAGGCGGATAAACTTGCCGCTATGTTAAAAAAGGCGTTCGTTGACAGAGGATATCGTTTGTTTATAGACTCATATACCAATCAGCAATTTATAATCCTTCACAACAGTGATATGGAAAGGCTGAGTCAAAACGTCCGCTTCAGCTTTTGGGAGAAATACGATTCCGAGCATACCGTCGTACGCTTTGCTACAAGCTTTGCTACGACCGAGCAAGATATTAAAGAACTAGAGAAATATCTTTAATTTGACCGATTTTATACCCTGATTTTTACTTCTTCGGTAATATCAGAAAACAATTCTGTCAATAATATATCCAAATAATATTGAAAGGATATATAAAAATGGCAGAAAACAACGAAAATAAAAATAACGGCTTATCCGAAAGCAACGAAAAAACAGAATTCGGTAATGATTTCGAGGGGATAATCAAAAGCGGAAGCGTTGTTGCAAAGAATTCGCATGAAGCTATCCATTGCTTGAGCATTATCGGGCAGATAGAAGGACATTATCTGCTCGGAGACAGTCAGAAATCAACGAAATACGAGCACGTGATCCCTCTCCTTGTTGCAATAGAGGAAAGCGAAGAGATTGACGGACTTTTGATAGTTTTAAATACTATGGGCGGTGATGTTGAGGCGGGACTTGCTATTGCCGAGATGATAGCCTCTATGTCAAAGCCTACCGTTTCGATAGTCCTTGGCGGCGGTCATTCGATCGGTGTGCCGTTGGCAGTAGCGGCAAAGCGTTCGTTTATCGTTCCGTCTGCTACTATGACTATACACCCTGTCCGCATAAACGGGCTTGTTGTGGGCGTACCTCAAACATTCAGATATTTTGAGAGTATGCAAAAGCGTATTATCGATTTTGTAGTGGATCATTCAAATACGAACTCGGAAAAGCTCCGGGAGCTTATGATGCGTCCGGACGAGATAGCAACCGATGTAGGCTCTATCATCGACGGAAACGAGGCGGTGGATTTCGGCATTATAGATCAGGTTGGCGGACTTTCGGACGCACTATGCGAGCTTAGAAAAATGATCCAAGAAAAAAATTAAAAAAACTATTGACAAACTCAAAAAATGTGTTATAATGATATCAGAATTAAGAATAATTCCTAAAAACGAGGATCAAATGACAAAGCAACGACGATTGATTTTAGATATCATTAATAATTCATATTCCCATCCAACCGCCGAAGAGATCTATAAGGAAGCAAAGGAAACGATGCCTTCCTTAGCACTCGGAACGGTATATAGAAATCTCGGGATTATGATAGAGGCGGGCGAGATAAGACGACTCGTCAGTGAAAGCTCCCCCGATCGATACGACAGAGTAGCTCCGACGCATGACCATATGGTTTGTGCGGTCTGCGGTTCGATATCAGACACAAGTATAGGAGATTTGAGTAAAGATATCGAAGAGTGCGTAGGAGATGAGATCATAGGCTATGAGCTTATGGTAAAACACGTTTGTGATAGCTGTAAAAAGCATACAAAATAAAAATTTTTTATATCAGAAAGGATACTCTCAACATGGAACTTAAAGGATCAAGAACAGAAGCGAATCTTATGGCGGCATTTGCCGGCGAATCTCAGGCAAGAAATAAATACACATACTATGCGTCCAAAGCAAGAAAAGACGGATACGAGCAGATCGCTGCTTTGTTTGAAGAAACAGCAAACAACGAAAAGGAGCACGCAAAAATTTGGTTCAAGCTTCTTCACGGCGATGAAATTCCGGACACAGCGACAAACCTCAAGGACGCAGCTGCAGGCGAAAACTACGAATGGACTGAAATGTACGACGAGTTCGCTCGCGTAGCAAAGGAAGAGGGCTTTACAAGAATTGCTTATCTCTTCAGTGCAGTAGGTGCTATTGAAAAGGAGCATGAGGCAAGATACCTCAAGCTGCTTGAAAACGTTGAGGGCGGTCTCGTATTCTCAAAGGACGGCGACGTTATGTGGAAGTGCAGAAACTGCGGTCACATCGTTATCTCAAGCAAGGCTCCCGAAATCTGCCCCGTATGTGCACATCCCAAATCCTTCTTTGAAATAAACGCTGACAACTATTAATAGTCAAAAGGGGCGATCCTTGTAGGACCGCCCCTTCCATTTTCACAAAACATGTTTTGTTTCGTTTTCGATATTTTTAAGATACAATCAATCGGTTGATAAAAATTATTTTCCGTTTTTGGAATTATTTTTCGCTAAAACTATTGACAAGGGATTTTTTATGTGATAAAATATTGCCAAAAGATATGAAGTGCGAGTGTCGCACTCAAAGGAGGATATTATGAAGCCGACTCAGAAAAAGAAGGTCTTAAATAAAATAGACAGCAACGATAAGGAAGCAAAAGAAAAAGCCCTTAGTACTGCTCTTGCTCAGCTCAAAAAGGATTTTGGCGAGGGTACTATAATGAAATTGGGCGAAAATGCTCAAATGGAGGTTCAGGCTGTTTCAACAGGCTCACTCTCTCTTGATATGGCGCTCGGAATAGGCGGAGTGCCGAGAGGAAGAATCATAGAGATATTCGGCCCTGAATCCTCGGGTAAAACTACTGTTGCGTTACATATAGTAGCAGAAGTACAAAAGGCAGGCGGTGAGGCGGCTTTTATTGACGCAGAGCACGCACTTGATCCTGTTTACGCAAAAGCTCTCGGCGTTGATATAGATAACCTACTCGTTTCACAGCCCGATTGCGGAGAAGATGCTCTTGATATTACAGAAACCCTCGTCCGTTCAGGTGCTATCGACGTTGTCGTTATCGACTCTGTTGCAGCTCTCGTTCCCCGTCAGGAAATAGAGGGGGATATGGGTGCCAATTCTGTAGGTGTTCAGGCAAGACTGATGTCACAGGCTATGAGAAAGCTTTCCTCAGTTATTGCAAAAAGCAACTGCGTCGTTATTTTTATCAATCAGTTACGTGAAAAGGTCGGCGTACTTTACGGCAACCCCGAGACCACGACGGGAGGACGTGCACTCAAATTCTACGCATCGGTACGCATTGACGTTCGCAAAGCAGATCAGCTCAAAAACGGTAGCGAGATCTATGGAAACCACGTAAAATGTAAGATAGTTAAGAATAAAGTCGCTCCCCCCTTCCGTGTTGCAGAATTCGACATTCTTTACGGCAAGGGAATTTCAAAGATCAGCGAAATAATAGACTTTGCAGTGGCGCTTGACATAATAAAAAAGAGCGGCGCATGGTTTTCCTACGAAGGAGAGAGAATCGGTCAAGGTAAGGATAACGCAAGAAAATTCCTCGAAACAAATCCTGCCGTAGCAGAGGAAATTGAAGAAAAAATCCGTAGCATGAAAGATAAAACAGGCAACCTCATAGAAGAAAGCTTTGATCTTGATGAGGATATCGGAGATGAAGAAGATATCGATTTCAGCTCACTTAAGCTTGATGAATAATAAGGCTTATGGCAATTGAAATTAAACGTATATCTCCTATAAACCAAGGGAATATACTGCAAATAAGCGTTGAAATAAATTTCGGAGAAAATACAGAGAAAAAAAGCTTCAAAATTTTATCTGCGCAGTATCTTTCTCTGCGTCCGTCAAAGGGCGAAATATCAAGGGAGGGATATGAGCTCCTTGAAAAAGCATCTCAGGTATGCGATGCTTATCTGAGAGGACTCAATATTCTTTCTTTCGGGGCGAACACTCCTCGCACACTCATACTCAAGCTTCGCAGACGCGGCTTTGATGAATATACAGCACAAACCGCCGTACAAATGATCGCAGACAATGGTTATATCTCGGGGGACGAGCTGAGTCGAGAAGTTGAACGTTGCCTCTCTAAGCTTTGGGGAAGACGTCGGATACTCGCTCATTTACATACAAAAGGCTATGAGGAAGAGGCTATATCGGACGCTGATAGAGAACTTGATAATATTGATTTTGGAGAAAACTGTCTGAGACTTCTTTGGAAAAAGTATGACGACATACCCTCAGAACCAAAAGAACGGCAAAAAATTGTCGCCTCAATGCTTCGGTACGGATATTCAATGAGCGAGATAAAATTCGCTATTTCAAAATTTAAAAATTAATATATAAATGCAGAGCGGTCGCAACTCAAACCAAATGCACCGCTCTGTATTATTTTATTTTCGAAAGACATATTTTTCTTGGTTTTTGGCACATAGATATTGAAATATTAATAAAGAGATGTTATAATTATTGATATATAAAAAGTATGATAATGTAAAAAAGGGGAAACTGTTATTATGAAATATACCACCGTTATATGGGATATGGACGGCACGATATTAAATACCTTGGAGGACCTTTGCGACAGCGTTAATTTCGTTTTGTCGGCAAACGGGTATCCCGAAAGGACGCTTGAGCAGACAAGATGCTCGGTCGGCAATGGAATACGCAAATTGATAGAGCTTTCCCTGCCGGACGGCGAAAAAAATCCGGATTTTGATAGAATCTTTGCTGAGTTCAAGGAGCATTATTCCGTCGCTTGTCAAATAAAAACTCGCCCATATGATGGAATCGGTGAAGTTCTCGACAAATTGAAAGAAAAAGGCATAAAAATGGCAGTAGTATCAAACAAGATAGACAGTGCCGTAAAAGAGCTTTCAAAAGAGTATTTTCCTCAGATGGACTATTCATTGGGCGAAATTGAGGGAATAGCAAGAAAGCCCTCGCCCGATATGGTCGAAAAAGCACTCGAGGCTCTTGGATCAAGTAAAGACGAGGCTGTTTATATCGGAGACTCGGACGTTGATCTGCAAACAGCCAAAAATTCAGGACTTGACTGCATAAACGTTCTTTGGGGATTCAGAACCAAAGAAGAATTGCTCTGTCATGGAGCAACCGTTTTTGCGGAAACACCCGCTGATCTTGTATCAATAATTACAGAAGGCTAAAGAGTCCCAAAGGAGAATTTTATATGAAATATTATAAATATGAGACGCATATGCACACCTCGGAGTGCAGCGCATGCGCTCATGCGTCAGCAGAAGAACAAGTTGCTTTCTATGCAAGAATGGGGTATTCAGGGATAATTATAACCGACCACTTTTTTAACGGCAATACCACAGTCCCGGACGATCTTTCTTGGGGCGAAAAAGTAGAAAGACTTGGGTTGGGCTATGAAAACGCACTCGAAGCCGGAAAAAAAGAGGGGATTGACGTATTTTTCGGCTTTGAATACTCGTTCAGGGGAACGGATTTTCTCGTCTATGGTCTTTCGCTCGAGTGGCTTGAGAAAAACCCGCAGATAATGGAGCTTGAGCATTGGGATTTTTGCGATTACGTTCGCTCGCTCGGAGCTCTCGTCATTCATGCACATCCGTTTAGCGAAGCGGCAGGACGCATCAAGGAGATCAGACTTCTCCCAAGAAAAGTCGACGGTGTTGAAGTATTTAACGCAAACCGTTCGGATTTTGAAAACAAAAGAGCTCTCGAATACGCAAAAAATTATAATCTTATAAAAACTGCAGGTAGTGACAACCACATCGGTTTTATGCAAAACAAACTCGCAGGAATCAAAACAAAAGAAAAAATAGAGTGTATAGAAGACTTTATAGACATCGTCAAACACGGCGAATTCAAAATATTTACGAATTGAGATAAAAATATGACAACACAAGAACGCTTTTTGAAATATGTTTCTTTTCCCACAATGTCAGATGAAGGCTCTAAAACCTGTCCAAGCACAAAAAAGCAACTTGTATTGGGTGCAGAGCTTGAAAAAGAATTACTCGAAATGGGACTTGAAGCTCACCTTGATGAATTTGGATATGTTTATGGTTCTCTGCCCTCAAATTGCAAAGACGTGCATCCCGCGGTTGCGTTTATCGCACATATGGATACGTCTGACGCCGCTCCCGACTCTCCGATAAAGCCCAAAACGATTCTTTATGAGGGCGGAGATATAATCCTTAACGAAGAGGAAAATATCGTAATGGAGGAAAACGAGTATCTATCCTCCTTTTCCGGACTTCATCTTATCGTGACCGACGGCAAAACCTTGCTCGGAGCCGATGACAAAGCGGGAATTGCGGAAATAATGACAGCACTCGAGTGCTTAATAGAAAGTAACGCACCGCACGGGGATATAAAGATTTGCTTCACGCCCGACGAAGAGATCGGCAGAGGGGCCGACAAAGTGAATTTGGATAAGCTCGGTGCCGACTATGGCTACACGCTTGACGGCGGAGCTCTCGGCGGGATCGAATATGAAAATTTCAATGCCGCCGATGCTATCGTAACTATAAACGGATTCTCGGTTCACCCCGGTGCCGCCTATGGAGCTATGAGGAACGCTTCGCTCATCGCATACGAATTCAATTCACTTCTTCCCGCAGGGGAAATTCCCTCAAAAACGAAAGATTATGAGGGATTTTACCATCTTGTAAGTATGTCGGGAGAAATTGAAAAGGCAGAACTCAGATACATTATTCGAGACCACGACAGAGCTAAATTTGAAGATAAAAAGCAAAAAATGCAAAGCGTAGCTAATGAATTGAACAGCCGTTATGGACATGATACCGTTTCTCTTAAGTTAAGGGATTCCTACTACAATATGAAAGAGATAATAGAAAATGTTCCCGAAGTGCTCAAACGTGCCGAGGACGCAATGCGTGCCGAGGGAGTCGAGCCTTGGAACAGTCCGATACGCGGAGGGACCGACGGTGCACGTCTTTCATTTATGGGGCTTCCCTGTCCCAACCTCTGCACCGGCGGACACTTTTTCCATTCACGCTTTGAATTTGCCGTAGTTGAACATATGAATAAAATCACCGATATAGTTCTTCGTATGATGAAGGATACGGCAAATTTCTAAAATACAGATAACAGGAGTCTGAGATGCCTAAAGTTAGTTGGAAAGGCGGTGCTCTTTTAGCCCCGTTGCCCCCCGTGCTTGTAAGCTGCGGAAACTCCGAAACAGGAGAAACAAATATTTTAACTGTCGCCTGGACGGGAATCATAAACACTAAACCACCGAGAACTTATATCTCTGTACGTCCCTGCCGACACTCGCACCATATTATAAAGGAAAGCGGAGAATTCGTTCTGAATTTGACGACCGAGTCGCTTGTAAAGAGTGCCGACTACTGCGGAATTTATACGGGCAAAAAGGTGGACAAGTTTGAGAAATGTCACCTGACACGTGAAGAATCAAAAGTGGTTTCCTGCCCTTCTATTGCGGAAAGTCCACTTTCGATAGAGTGTAAGGTTACTCAAATAATTCCTATGGAGTCGCACGATATGTTCCTTGCCGAGATCGTAGCGGTAAACGTATCCGAGGAGCTGTTAAATTCAGACGGTAAATTATGTCTTGACCGAGCCTCTCTTGCCGCTTTTGCCCATGGCGAATATTTTGCCTTAGGAAAAAAGCTTGGCTATTTCGGCTATTCAACAAAGAAAAAAACAAAAAACAAACGCAAAAAATAAAAGGAATAGCTCCATTTGGAGCTATTCCTTTTTACTTAATCAAGAAGTCCGCAGACGATCTTCCAAGTCTTCTCAAGGGAAGCAAGATCAAGTGCTTCATCGGGCGAATGAATATCATTCATGCCAGGACCTATAGAAATTATATCCATATCGGGCAGCTTCGATTTTATTATGCCACATTCAAGACCTGCGTGAATAACATTTGCCGCAGGGTCCGAGCCGCAAATCGAACGATAGACGTCAAAGAACTTATCTCTGAGCGGTGAAACCTTTGCATATTCCCAACCCGGATATCTGCCGAGAAGCTCACATTTGGCGCCAAGCAACTCAGCAAAGCTCTTAAGCTCGCTCGCCGCATAGTCAAGCTGACTTTCAATAGCGGATCTTGCGGAGAAAATAAAGTTCACTTTATCTCCTTCTGTAGAAATGATGCCAAGATTTCTTGAAAACTCAACAAGACCTTCAATATTTTGGCTCATAGCAAGAACACCGCAACCAACAGAGGATATAAAACCGCAAATTTTATTTGTACTATCTCTATCCACCATTGTCTCGGGCGACTCTGTCATCTCCCAGCGCATAAAGAAGTTTTTATCTTCTTCCGAAAGCTCTGATGCAAGTGTATCACGCATCTGTTCGGCAATGTGCTCGAAGCAAGAATAATCCTCAACCGAGATCAACGCTGATGCTTCACGAGGAATAGCGTTATCTTTGCTGCCACCCTCAATGCTTACCAAATTCAACGGACAGACTTCTCCTATTTGCAGCAACGCACGTCCTAACAACTTATTTGCGTTCGCTCTGCCTGAATTTATATTCTCGCCACTGTGTCCACCCATAAGACCGCCGATAGAAACACGCACAGCAGCACCTCTGAAATCCACACGAGAAAGATCAAGAGTTACACGGCAGAAAAGTCCGCCGGCACAACCGACTATAACCTCTCCGTCATTCTCGGAATCGAGATTTATCATCTTTCGAGCCTTTATATTGCTATAATCAAACGCCTTTGCCCCATCAAGCCCTGTCTCCTCTTCTACAGTGAAAAGACATTCAAGTGCAGGGTGAGATTTTTTCTCACCGTCAAGCAAAGCAAGCATTATAGCAACGGCAACACCGTTGTCAGCGCCAAGCGTCGTACCTCTCGCGCGTAAAAACCCCTTATCGTCAACGTATATATCAATAGGGTCCTTTTCAAAATCAAAATCAACGTCCGAATTTTTTTCACAAACCATATCCGTATGTCCTTGAAGCAATATCGGCGGCTCATTTTCGAGCCCTTGTGTTGCGGGACATCTGATAAAAACGTTATTCACTTCATCTCGGATACATTCAAGTCCTCGTTCTGCGGCAAATGCCTCAAGCCACTTGGCTATCCCCTCTTCATTACCCGAACCTCTCGGTATCTTAGTTATCTCTTCAAAAAAAGCAAAAAGCTTCTCGGGAGAATATCCCTTTATAATTTTCGTCTGCATAAACTACCTCCAAATCAAACGGCGCACACCGATCGGGTCTGCGCCGTATCTTTTAATATTTCTTAGGTCTGCGCGAAAGGTTGATCGTACCCTCAGGCAAGATCGAAATGTTGTCAAGCGACTTACCCGTACCTATCGCAACACAGGATATCGGGTTTTGTGCTACACGCGTAGGGATACCCGTAATATGAGCTATCAAACGGTCGAAACCCCAAAGGAGACTTCCACCGCCGGTCATAACGATACCGTTATTTAATATATCTCCGACCAATTCAGCAGGAGTACGCTCAATAACAGAGCATATAGAGTCGAGAATACTCGAGATCGGATCAGCCAACGCTTCAAGCATCTCCTGCGAGCTTATTCTTATCATTCCGGGAAGTCCCGTTTCAAGACTTCTTCCCTTAACGTCCATAAACTGCGGCTCATTATGCGGATAGACAGCACCTATGCGGCGTTTTATCGCCTCAGCTGTTCTCTCTCCCACCAGCATATTGTATTTGCGTCTTACGTATCTTATGATCGCCTCGTCAAATTTATCTCCCGCAACCTTTATAGAATCGGAAACAACTACGTCGTTAAGAGAAATGACCGCAATATCAGTAGTTCCGCCACCAATATCAACGACCATATTTCCACTCGGTGCCGAGATATCTATTCCCGCTCCTATTGCCGCCGCTACAGGCTCCTCTATCAAATGAGTCTGTCTTGCCCCTGCAGCAGTTGCCGCATCTATGACAGCTCTTTCCTCTACCTCTGTAATACCGCTTGGTATGCAGATCATAACTCTCGGACGGAATACAAATCCGCCGCAAGCTTTTTTTATAAAGTATTGGATCATCTGAAGAGTAACGTCATATTGGCTGATAACTCCGTCACGAAGAGGACGGATAGCCATAATATTGCCGGGAGTTCTGCCAAGCATCGCCTGTGCAGCCTTTCCGACCTTTATCATCTTGCCGGTATTGGTTTCTATCGCAACAACGGAAGGCTCGTTTATCACGATGCCCTTGCCTTTTACGTAAACAAGCACCGAAGCCGTTCCAAGATCGATTCCTATATCCTTTACTATAAACATCCTGTCACCTAACCGTAAATTTCGTTCTAATACACCTATTCTTTTTAATTATACAAGACTTGTTTCCAAAAATCAATACCCTAAATAAACAATTTTTATTTTTAGATATCCTATTGTTCTTTTTACGTAACTGCTATACATATACCTTTTATCTTCTCAAAGCCCTCGCATCGCAGCTGCCGAATACACTCTGCCATACTCGTACCTGTTGTGACAACGTCGTCTATTATGATAATATTCTTATCCTTATATTGCTCCGCCGACCTTGATATACTGAAAACATTTCTTACATTTTTAGCTCTCTGTTCACCATCAAGATACTTTTGTTCTTTTCCCTTTTTCTTGCGGTCAAGAAGTGGTACGTACTGCACACCGCAAATCTCAGAAACCGATTTAGCTAACCTTTCGGCATGGTCATAACCATACAAAACAATATTTCTTTTTTCTCTCGGTATATGGGTTATACAGAAATCACTCGCATCATCTGAAATCAATCGCTTAACAAGAAAAGAAATCTGATTTGAAAGAAATCTCTCGCACCGTCTGTCATTATTACGCTTTTGGCAAAAGATCAGCTTTTTGACCACCTGTTCAGGATCGTCACCGTATTTTGTAAGCTTCAAAAGTTCACTGCAACCTACGCCGTGCAGTCTTGATTTGGAACAGACGCAATCTATCATTTCACGACCGCAACGATTGCAAATTTTCAGCTTGTCTCTCTCAAACTCGGCTCTGCAATTGGGACAAAGTGCGTCTGCACCCTTGGCACGTGCCTTCTTTTCGGCAACGGATAAAACTTCCGAACAGCCGATACATTTAGGCGGATAAAGAAAATCTATCAATCCCATAAACTCAAACCTTTATATAATCACAAATCCTCGTCAAATTTTATAAGCCTCTGTGCAAGACAGGTATAACGCATTGACTGACGATCGTTTCCTACCATTTCACGAACGTATTCCTCACTGCCGACAAGGATCACCATCTTCTCAGCTCTCGTCACCGCCGTATAAAGCAGATTTCTCGTCATAAGCATAGGTGGACACGAATACATCGGAATAATAACGATAGGATATTCACTTCCCTGACTTTTGTGTACAGTTATAGAATAAGCATGGTCTATCTCGTCAAGAAGCGAAAAATCATACGTCACCATTTTGTCGTCAAATCTTATGAGCATATACTGCTCAGAACGGTTTATCTCAAGCACAGTCCCTATATCGCCGTTAAATATTCCAAAGCCCGTCCGCGAGCCCATCTCCCATTCAATGTCATAGTTGTTTTTTATCTGCATAACTCTGTCACCCTCGCGAAAAACTCTTTCACGGTGTTTATATTCACGTTTTTCCTTTGAGGGAGGATTAAGGGTTTCCTGCAAAATAATATTCAAATTGTCCGTACCCGCCTGACCTTTTCGGGAAGGCGATATGACCTGTATTCTATTCACAGTCTCAGCACCATAAGCCTTCGGCAAACGATTTTTGCAGAGATCGGCAATAGTTAATGCTATATCTCTGTCGCTCTCACGTGCAATAAAGAAAAAATCACTGTCCTTTACCGAAAGATCCGGGCATTTACCGTCATTTATTGCGTGTGAATTTGTTACGATAAGGCTCTGCTCCGCCTGTCTGAATATAACGTTTAATCGTATGGTTGAAAATCGTTCACTCGCGATAAGGTCACGCAGAACGTTCCCCGCCCCCACCGAGGGCAATTGATCCGCATCTCCTATTAGTATCAGCCTCGATGACGGTCTTATGGCTTTAAGAAGAGCACAGGCAAGAGAGCTGTCTATCATTGACGCTTCGTCTATTATTATCACGTTTTCATCGAGAAAATTCGTTTCGTTACGTAGAAAAGCTACTTTTTCACCGTCGCCATATTCCATTTCAAGCAAACGGTGTATCGTCTTTGCTTCATACGACGTCGCTTCACTCATTCTCTTTGCCGCACGTCCCGTAGGTGCCGCCAAAGCAACCTTCATATCCATACTGCAAAAAATACCGAGAAGTGCTCGTACCACCGTCGTTTTACCTGTCCCGGGGCCTCCCGTCAGAATCATAACACCGCTTTCAAGTGCTTCAAAAATTGCCTGTCTTTGAAGAGGTGCATATTCAATACCACATCGAGTTTCTTCTCTTGCAATAAATCTTTCAATATCGTCAAAGGCTACCTTCGGACAGATCTTGTCAAGCATAGTCAGCTTATTCGCAATAAAGGTTTCTGCATTGTACGCTTCCGTTACGTAAATATAAGAAACTCCCCCAAAGACAGAATATTTTACCCGTCCCGCAGAGATGAGCAAATGAAGTGCTTCCTCGGATTTTTCCAAGGGTACGTTCAACATTTTCGCCGCCACTTCTATGAGCTTTTCTTTGGGCAGACAGACGTGTCCGTTCTGAGATGCATTATGAGTAAGGATATACTGCATACCACTCATAATACGAGCACTTGACGAAGGATCTATCGAAAGACGAGCCGCCATAGCGTCAGCCTTTTCAAATCCAATGCCTTCTATAGAATCGCAGAGAATATAAGGATTTTGTTTTGCGATCTCTACTGCGCCCGAGCCCCACTTTTTATAAATTTTCACGGTAGTTGCAGGTCCAAAATATTCTCTGAAAAAGATCATCGTCGAGCGCATTCCCGCCTCTGCCTTGAAATTTTCCGAAATTTCAATCGCTCTTTTTCGCGAAATACCATTTATCTGTGCGAGCCAATCGGGGTGATGCTCTATGACGTCAAAGCTATCTTCTCCAAACTCCTCAACTATCTTTATCGCAGTTTTTGCACCTATACCCTTCACCGCTCCCGATGCTAAATATCTCAGAATAGCTTCTGTATCAGCAGGCAAGCGTTTTTCAAAGCTTTCAACCTTAAATTGCCTTCCGTACTTGGGATTATGTACCCAAGCACCCGTAACAGAAAGGTTGTCCCCCTCGCATATATAGGGCAAAGTACCAACTATCGTTATAAGATCACCTGCATCATGTGCAAAGCTACAGATCGAATAGCCGTTGTCTTCATTTTGGTATATGATATGATCCACGACGCCCTCTATACATTCGCGTCCGTTTCCCAAGCTCTCCTCATATTCCATGAACCTCTGCCCCCTTTCTTTTCCGCATTTCCAAAACAACTCCGACCAAAATCGGAGTTGTTTTTATATTTTAATTTAACTCTGCTATAAGTGCTTTTGCCAAGTCGGTCTTTTCCCAAAGAACGTCTATATCTTCTCTTCCCATATGGCCGTATGCCGCAGTATCCTTATAAATAGGACGACGCAGATCAAACTTCTTAATAATAGCCGCCGGGCGAAGATCAACCAGCTTCATAACCGCCGCAGAAATCTTTTCCTCATCTACCTTTGCAGTACCAAATGTGTCTATCATTACCGAAACCGGCTTTGCAACGCCGATAGCGTAAGCTATCTGAACCTCGCATTTACTTGCAAGTCCCGCCGAAACTACGTTCTTTGCGATATACATTGCCGCATAAGAAGCACTTCTGTCAACTTTGGTCGGGTCTTTTCCTGAAAAAGCTCCGCCGCCGTGTCTGGAATAACCGCCGTATGTATCAACGATTATCTTTCTGCCCGTAAGACCGCTGTCACCCATAGGGCCACCCACAACAAATCTTCCCGTGGGGTTGACAAGTATCTTCGTCTCCCTGTCCAGCATATCTGCAGGAACTATCGGCTCTATAACATTTTTTATAATATCCTCTCTTATTTTCTCAAGAGTAACGCTGTCGCTGTGCTGAGAGGAAACAACTATAGTATCTACACGTACAGGCTTGTCGTCAACATATTCTACAGTTACCTGTGTTTTTCCGTCAGGACGGAGATAGTCAAGCGTTCCGTTCTTTCTCACATCGGTCAAGCGTTTTGCCAATCTATGTGCAAGAGATATCGGAAGCGGCATAAGCTCGGGCGTCTCGTCGCAAGCAAAACCGAACATAAGTCCTTGGTCGCCCGCACCCGTATCAAATTCATCAGCCTCACCATTCTTTGCTTCAAGAGACTTGTCAACTCCGAGTGCTATATCCGGAGACTGCTTATGTATAGAGCTAATAACGCTGCAACTATCGCAGTCAAAGCCGTATTTAGCTCTGTCGTAGCCTATCTCTCTTACCGTTTCACGAACGATTTCCTGAACGTCTATACTCGCCTTCGTTGTGATCTCGCCCATTACCATAACAAGACCGGTTGTAACACAAGTCTCACAAGCAACACGGCTCATAGGATCCTGTGCAAGAATTGCATCAAGAACCGCATCGGAAATCTTATCGCATATTTTATCGGGATGTCCTTCTGTTACCGATTCAGATGTAAAAAGTACCTTTTTCATATTTATTCCCTTCTTTTATAGGTGATCTATCATAAAAAACTCCCTCGGTGCGACCGAGGGAGGAGAAATAACATCGCTCATTACTCATCTCTCGGGATTTGGCACCTTACTTTACGCAGGTTGCCGGGCTTCACAGGGCCAGTCCCTCCGCCGCTCTTGATAAGATAGATCAGTTATTGATTTTATTTTTGCATAGCAACTTTATGCTATGATATTGTACTACATTTTTCGCACAATTTCAATAGTTTTCTCAAATTTTTTCAAAAAAGTCCTATGACCGCCTTGATCGCAACAGATCCAAAGGTCATAATGAGCCCTGCCGTGAGCACGCCAAGCACAATAAAAAGAAAAGATTTCCAGAATTTCATTTTCATAAGTGCGGCAATAAGAGAGCCTGTCCATGCTCCCGTTCCGGGAAGCGGAACAGCAACAAAAAGAAAAAGTCCGAGATATCCGTATTTTTCTATCTGCCCTTTATGCTTTTCTGCTTTTTCTTCAACCCAAAGAGCGATCTTTTTAAGGCCCTTTATCTTCTTCATTACATCAAGTACCCACCTGATAAGAAGCAGTATAAAGGGTACGGGAAGAATATTCCCGACAACGCTTATAAAATAAGTGAATACAGGATCAAGTCCAAAGCCTGTACCAAGCGGGATAGCACCTCGAAGCTCAATAATCGGAATCATTGAACAGAAAAAAACGCAAAGTTCACGGCCCAATGTTTCGAACAAAAAATTTTCTATTGCTGAAATCATATATCCTCTCTATTTCATTTCAAATATGTAGGATTTTGGACACACGCTTGTAAAGAAGCAAGGTTACAACAGAACACGCAACCGCCTTCAACAAATTAAAAGGCATAACGGCAAAAACAACAAGTGTCTTAAGATCAGTTATAGAAGCATTCACTTTAGTTCCCATAGCGACTATAACCTCAAGCGGCAACTCATAAAGTTTTGAAAAAGTGGGTATAAGTATAAAATAATTCATAAGCGCACCCACAAATATCAAACTTGCAGTACCTGCTAACATTCCTAAAACAGCTGTTCTTAAAGACTTATGATATTTATATATAAGTGCTGAGGGAAGCACAAAAGCACACCCCGTCACGAAATTAGCAAATTCACCTACAAACGCAGTTGTCGTACCGTCAAGAAGCAGATTTATCAGATTCTTCAACAGCTCCATAATTACCCCCGCAAGCGGTCCCAAAGCAAAGCTACCGATAAGTATCGGTATTTCGCTGAAATCAAGCTTATAAAACGGAGGTGCAAACCAAAGCGGCAATTCAAATAGCATCAGCACTGCCGCAATAGCACTGAGTATACCAATTTTTGCAATATACTTTACATTAATAGTTTTTTTCATATAAAATACCTCTTTTCCCATCCAGACTTTACTGTCGGCACAGGGTTCTCACCTGTTCGGCACTCTCATTTTGAGTGTTTGCGGGCTTATTGAGATAAAAACGATAGAACAGCAAAACTTTTACTTTTTCACTCTTCACTATTACCTCAAAACACCGCCGGTAAGGATTTTCACCTTCCTCAAAGATTATGTTAAAAAATACAAATATGATAATATCAGTGACGCCGAGGAAGCTATGCCACCTCGGCGTCCTGTATATTTTAAGTTAATATTTCAACTTAAATTAAGCGTTGATCTTGGATACGACACCAGAACCAACTGTTCTACCACCCTCACGGATAGCGAAACGGAGACCTTCCTCGATAGCGATAGGAGTGATAAGCTCAACGCTCATATCAACGTTATCGCCAGGACGGCACATCTCAACGTCTGCAGGAAGATTGATAACACCTGTAACGTCAGTTGTTCTGAAGTAGAACTGAGGTCTGTAACCGGAGAAGAAGGGCTTAGAACGTCCGCCTTCTTTCTCTGTAAGAACGTAAACCTGACCCTCAAACTTTGTGTGGGGGTTTACGGAACCGGGCTTACAAAGAACCTGTCCACGCTCGATCTCGTCCTTAGCTACACC
>JAFYLR010000073.1 GCA_017550115.1 Clostridia bacterium
ATATATTAACAAATTGGAAATAAAATTATAAAGCAAAATTCGCCATATTGTGATATACTAATATTATTGTAATATTCTCGGGAGGACGCAAATTATGACAAATGTATTTGACCGTTTTTTTACTTTCTTGAAAAATAAGCGTGTTCGTTTTCCTGTATGGGCGTTTGTATCTTTGTCTTTTATATATTTTGAACTGTTGCTTTACGTTCTCATAGGTGTAAGCTATAGTTCTCTTGCATGGCTTTATTTGATGCTTACGGGTGCGGCTTTCGGTACTTTGCTTGGTGCACTTATCGAGCTAGTGAAAAGACGATTGCCTCGAAAGGTTATCGGAGTTTTTGTATTTGCGATTGCTCCGTTGCTTTTTTGCGTTGAGTATTTTGTTTTTAAGTCTTTTATGACTTGTATGAATCTCCCGTCTATTTTAAGCGGGGGCGGGGACGTTGCGACAGGCTTTACATCGGTTACTTTCAATCTTATCTTAAAAGGCTTTTGGGTGATTTTGCTATACTATCTTCCCCTTGTTATATGGTGCGTGTTTTTCAACTTTTTAACAGGAAGAAAAGACAGCAGGATTCCGCTTATTCGTATTGGGGCAGCTCTGCTTTTGCAGGTGTTGTGCATAGGAATAATCAATTTCAACCCCAAAGACAGCGAAAAATTATACGAGCAATATAATTTTGATACTGCGGTTCATACCTTTGGTCTTACAAATGCTTTCGGACTTGATTTTCTTAATTCGGTAGGAGGCATAGGTGGCTCTGATATTACTGATTTTGAAATAATGGATTCGAACAAATACGAATCTGATGATACGTCGCTCGAAACCGATACGGATACTGAAGCGGAAGATGTTCCGATCCCCGTGGTTTACGGAAAAAATGAGATGGGTATAGACTTTGCATCTCTTGCAGAGAATGAGAAAAAATCTGATGTTGCAAAGCTTCATTCCTATATTGCGTCCCTCTCACCATCGTCTCAAAATGAATATACCGGAATTTTTGAAGGCAAAAACCTTATTCTTATAACTGCCGAAGCATTTTCTGCCGAGGTTATTGACCCTATCCGTACACCAACTCTTTACCGTTTGGCAACAAAGGGCATCAATTTTAAGGAATATTATCAGCCTGCATGGGGCGGAAGTACTTCAACGGGTGAATATTCGATCCTTATGGGACTTGTTCCTACAAACGGAGTTAAGAGTATAAAGGATACGATCGGAAATAATCTCTATTTTACAATGGGTAATCAACTCACCCGAGAGGGCTATTATTCTGTTGCATATCACAACAATTCTTATACCTATTACGATAGAAACAAAACGCATACTAATTTTGGATATTCCGAATTTATCGGTATGGGTAATGGTATGGAGGCGGGTGTTGGCAAGAGATGGCCTGCGAGTGACGACGAGATGATGCGTTATACCTTCGATTTGTATGCAGATAAGCAACCTTTCAGTGTTTATTATATGACGGTCAGCGGTCATTGTTTGTATAACTGGACAGGGAACAGTATGTCTGCCCGTAACAGAAATCAGCTTGCAGACATGAATGCGTCAGAGACGATAAAGGCTTATCATGCGGCTAATCTTGAGCTTGAAAAGGGACTCTCTTATATAGTTAGTGAGCTTGAAGCGAGGGGAATGGCAGACGACACGGTCATCGTTATCTCGACAGACCACTATCCGTACGGTCTTGAGCATAGCGAAACTTGGGGAACCGACAAGGATTATCTTTCCGAGCTTTATGGTTATACCCCCTCGAACATTTTTGAACGTGACCACTCTGCACTTATAATATGGAGTGGCTCACTTGAGGACAGGGAAGAGCCTATCGTGGTTGAGACTCCGACATACAGTCTTGATATTCTGCCCACGCTCTCGAATCTTTTTGGATTTGAATATGATTCACGCCTTTTAGTTGGAAGAGACGTGTTTTCCGAAGATATACCTCTTGCGATCTGGGCGAATTACAGCTGGGTGAGCGATAAGGGATGTTATAATTCAAATACAGGAGTGTTCACTCCGAGAGCGGACGTCGAAGTTGACTCTTCATACGTTGACAGAGTTAAGGCTATTGTGAAAAACAAAATGAATTTTTCAAAGAGCGTGGTTGCTCTTGATTATTATAACGTTTTGTTTGGAAATGGCTGATAGTTTTGATGAGCATCTAAAGGACACGCAGAAATGCGTGTCCTTTATTTTAGTTATGTTCACGGTTTTTTCATGATAAATTGCTAAAAAACGTCTTTAATTGTAAACTTTTATATTTTTTTGCTAATACTATAGATTTTTTTAATCATATGTAGTATAATAAGATGGATTTTGATTTTCGGTACGCTTTTGGCGAGACCGAAATCTTTAATTTAATTTTTGTTATTTTTTTAACAATGGAGGTATCAGAAATGAAAAAGAAATTGACTACGGTCGAGTTCAGAGGCACAAAAGAGCAGGAAGCAGAACTGCTTGCCGTTATCGAAAAGCATAGCGGAGAAAAGGGTGCTATGATGCCGATACTTCAGGAGGCTCAGGATATCTACGGCTATCTTCCGATCGAGGTTCAGAAGATAATCGCAGACAAGACAGGTGTTTCTCTTGAGGAGATCTACGGTATCGTATCTTTTTACGCTCAGTTCAAGCTTAACCCCAACGGTGAGGTTGCTGTCGCTGTATGTCTCGGAACTGCTTGCTACGTTAAGGGCTCCGGTGACATTCTTGATGAAATTTCAAAAGAACTTGATCTCCCTGTTGGAAGCACTTCTTCTGACGGTAAGTATTCTCTTGAAGCAACACGTTGCATCGGTGCGTGCGGTCTTGCGCCTGTTCTTACCATAAACGGTGAGGTTTACGGAAGACTTACAAAGGACGATGTTCCGGATATTCTTGCTAAATACCGTTAATTGATTTTAATTTTCAAATTTGCGGTTTTACCGCTTTATCGGAGAAAAAACATATGAAGATCAGAGAAATAGGTGAACTTCTTGACGCAAAACTGCTTACGGGTGAGGATGGTCTTGATAACGAGGTTTCCTCTGCTTGCTGCAGCGATATGATGAGTGATGTTCTCGCTTATGTTAAAGATCAGGGAGTTCTTATAACAGGTCTTATCAATCCGCAGGTGATACGCACTGCAAATATGATGGATATGGTCTGCATAGTCTTTGCTCGTGGCAAAGCTCCAACCGAGGAAATGATCGATCTTGCAGCGGAATGTGGAATTACCGTTATGTGCACAAAAAAACGTGCGTTCGAAGCAAGCGGTATTCTTTACTGTGCAGGATTGTCGAGAAAATCCGAGGCTAAAGATGCCTGACAAGGTTAGATTTCATTTTGATGTTGACGGCTCGGATTTTTCATCTGCCGGAGCTGCTTCGGTTCAAGTCAAGAAAAAGCTTCGCCAGCTTGCATATCCGCCCGAGATCATAAGAAAGGTCTCGATAGCGATGTATGAGGGTGAGATCAATATGGTGATCCACGCAAACGGCGGAGTGGTTGACGTTGAAGCATCAGACGAAGAGATCGTCATAGTTTTGTCGGACAGAGGACCGGGGATTCCGGACGTTGACTTGGCTATGCAAGCGGGGTATTCTACTGCAAAGGATAATATCCGCAATCTTGGATTTGGTGCGGGAATGGGGTTCCCCAATATGAAAAAATATACCGACTATATGCGTATCGACACAGAGGTTGGAAAGGGAACAACCGTCACAATGAAAGTGAAGCTTTGATCATTCTAAATAAAAATCAAATGTATCGAGGTGTATATGATGAAAGGTTATAAACACTCGGTATCACTTGATATCGAAAAATGTAAGGGCTGTACCGCTTGTCTTAAAAGATGTCCGACGGAGGCTATTCGTATCCGAGACGGACACGCTGTGATAAATTCCGTTCGTTGCATAGATTGCGGCGAGTGCATAAAGGTTTGTCCTTACAAAGCAAAAAAGGCAACACACGATCCGCTTTCTGTTCTTGAAGAGTACAAATATAAGGTGGCACTTCCTGCACCCTCTCTTTACGGACAGTTTGATAATCTTGATAATATCGGATATGTCATAAGAGGTCTTAAAGATCTTGGATTTGACGATGTTTTCGAGGTGGCTTGTGCTGCTGAGCTTGTGAGTGCTTATACTCGCAGTTACATAACAAGAGAAAACATTAAAAAACCGGTTATAAGCTCTGCTTGTCCTGCAATAACTCGTATAATCAGCATGAATTATCCATACTTGTGTGAAAACATCATGCCGATATTGCCCCCGGTTGATATTGCGGCGGCACTTGCGAGAGAAAAGGCGAAGAAAGAGCATCCGGAACTTTCCGATGAGGATATTGGAATAATTTTTATATCTCCATGTCCTGCAAAGGTAAGCTATGTTAAAAATGATTTTTCGGGTGAGAGAAACTATATTTCTGCCGTTGTTTCGGTCAGAGATATATACTTTGAATTGCTTGACAAGATGAAGGAAAGAGAGGACGAACCTCTCGAATCCACAGAGTCGGGTATGATAGGAATCGGTTGGGCATCTACCGGCGGTGAGTCCGCGGCGATACTCAATGATAGATATCTTGCGGCTGACGGAATCGAAAATTGTATTCGTGTTCTTGATCAGATAGATAATTCGGATTTTACTAATCTTGATTTTGTGGAGCTTAATGCTTGTAGCGGCGGTTGTGTCGGCGGTGCGATGACGGTAGCGAATGCTTATGTGGCACGAGCGAGACTAAAGAGTCTTAAAAGATATCTTCCGGTCTCTCCGAACAGACCTGCAAGCGAGTGGATCCCTGATGAATATTTTAACGAAAAAGAAATCGAATATAATCCTTATGGTCTACTGTCCTCTGACAGAAAAACGGCTATGCGTATGATGAGTCAGATACAAGCTATCTCAAAAGAGCTTCCCGGTCTTGATTGCGGTTCGTGTGGTGCACCGAACTGTACGGCTTTTGCCGAGGATATAGTTAAAAACGAAACGGGTGCTAATGAGTGTACTGTTATACTTAAAAAAATCATGCAAGAGCATGGCATCGAGCAGGATAAAATACTTTCACGTTATTCGCAAATGATTGAAAACGTGAAAAAAAGTAAGGAGAGCGGTGAAGATGACTCTGAATGATCTATGTCAGCCGTTATCGGCAAAGGTGCTCTGCGGAGATACAGATAAAAGCTTTAGTGGCGTTTATGTAGGTGATCTTCTCAGCCGTGCGATGAGTCGAGTTTCGGCAGACAATATTTGGGTGACCATTATGGCAAACTCAAATACTGTAGCTGTTGCAACGCTTACGGAGCCTGCGGCGATAATTCTTGCTGAGAATGTTGATATGCCGAAGGAGTCATTAGATGCGGCAACGAAAAATGATATAACGGTTATCAGCTCACCATTGTCGGCGTACGAAATATCTGTTGTCATAGCAAATATGACCCCGGAGAATAAATGATGAGCCGCTATCGTTGCGATCTGCATATACATTCATGTCTGTCACCTTGTGGTGATGACGATATGACTCCCGGCAACATTGTCGGAATGTCACAGCTCAACGGTTTGCAGATAGTCGCTTTGACAGACCATAATTCAACGAAAAATTGTCCATCGTTTTATAAAATTGCCAAACAAAACGGACTGATCCCGATAGCAGGTATGGAGTTGACCACGTCGGAAGACGTTCATGCTGTATGCCTTTTCAGAGATCTTGAGTCTGCTATGGATTTTGGTGATTTTGTTGGGAAAAGACGCTTTCTTATAAAAAATGAGCCTGAAATTTTCGGTAAGCAATTGATTATTGACGAAAATGACGAGGTTTGCGGAGAAGAAGAAAATCTTCTGATAAACGCAGCGGATATATCGCTTGAGGATGCTTTTTTTGAGGTCTTGAATAGAGGTGGGGTTTGCTATCCTGCTCATATTGACAGAAGCTCAAACGGAATAATCTCCATGCTAGGAGATTTTCCTCCGGATCCTTGTTTCACGGCTTTTGAGCTTAACGATATATCAGCTCTTGAGGGCTGTCTTGAAAAATTCCCCGTTCTTTCGCAAAGAAAACTCGTTCACGTCGTGTCATCTGACGCCCATTATCTGACAGATATATCGGAAGAAGGGTTTACCATAGAGATAGACGACGAGCCTTACTCATCAGATGCGGTGAGAAATTATCTGATAGATTATTTGCTTGGTAAAAAAGCAAAGAAAGGGTTATGATATGGACGAATTTTCCCTTTACGTGCTTGACATCACGATGAATTCCGTGAGGGCTGGTGCCGATAAAATCAATATCGAGCTTATTGAAGATGACGAGTGGCTTTTATTTACCGTACGCGATGATGGGTGCGGAATGACAAAAGAACAACTTGCAAATCTTGAAAATCCGTTTTTTACGACAAGAACTACAAGGAAGGTAGGCTTGGGAATACCGTTTCTTAAAATGCTTGCCGAGATGACCGGAGGAGAGCTTTCGATAACTTCTTCTCATATATCGGAAAGCGAAGAACACGGAACTGTTATTTTTGCAAAGTTCGGAAAAAATCATATTGATTTTATTCCTCTCGGAGATATGATAGGTACACTTAAAACTCTTATACAGGGGGCACCTGATATAGATTTTGTTTACCGTCATAAAACAGAGAACGGAGAGGTTACTCTTTCTTGTGCTGAGATACGAGAGGTGTTGGGCGATGTTTCGCTTGGCGAACCCGAGATACTTGCTTGGATAGGCGACTATCTTTTAGAGCAGTATGAGGGACTTAATAATAATTGATTAAAATTAAAATAATTTATAATTAAACTGAAAGGATCATCACTATGAAGTCACTTGAAGAGTTGAAGGCTATAAAAGCCCAAATGCAGAACAAGGTTGTTCTGCGCAAAGCCAGCGGTGAGACACGTATCGTAGTCGGAATGGCTACTTGCGGTATCGCGGCCGGTGCACGTCCCGTTCTTAACGCTTTTGTTGAGGGCGTTGCTGAGGCAGGTCTTGGTGAGAACGTTATCGTTACACAGACCGGTTGTATCGGTATTTGTCAGTATGAGCCCGTTGTTGAGGTCTATACAAAGGACGAAGAAAAGGTTACTTACGTAAAAATGACCGCAGAGCGTGCAAAAGAAGTTATCGAAAAGCATATCAAAGGTGGTAAGCCCATAGCTGAATACACCATCGGTGCATTAAAGAAGTAATTTAGGAGGAAAAAAGATATGATTCGTTCTCATGTACTTATATGTGGCGGAACAGGCTGTAGCTCCTCGGGCAGTGTAAAGCTGAGCGAGAGACTTGCAGAAGAGCTTAAGTCCAAAGGACTTGAAGAAGAGATCAAGATCGTTATGACCGGTTGTTTTGGTCTTTGCGCTCTCGGTCCGATTATGATCGTTTACCCTGAGGGAACATTCTATAGCAGAGTTACTGTTGATGATATTCCCGAGATTGTTGATGAACACTTGATGAAGGGCCGTATCGTTGAACGTCTTGTTTATAATGAAACAGATGATAAGAGTGGTGCGGCTGAGACAGCGGCAGCTTCTTTGAGCGATACTACGTTCTATAAAAAGCAGCATCGTGTTGCTCTTCGTAACTGTGGTGTTATAAACCCTGAGGACATTCAGGAATACATAGCTATGGATGGCTACTTTGCTCTCCATAAGGTGCTTACTGAAATGACTCCCGATGAAGTTATACAGACAATTCTTGATTCTGGACTTCGCGGACGCGGAGGCGGTGGATTCCCGACCGGTCTTAAATGGAAGTTTGCTTCAAGCAACAGAGGACAGGTTAAGAAGTATGTTGCATGTAATGCCGACGAGGGTGATCCGGGTGCATTCATGGACCGTTCTATCCTTGAGGGCGACCCCCATGCTCTTATCGAGGCTATGGCTATCGCAGCTTACGCTATCGGTGCTGACGAGGGTTACGTTTATGTTCGTGCAGAGTATCCTATCGCTGTTAACCGCCTTTCTATTGCTATCGATCAGGCAAGAGAAGCAGGTCTTCTTGGCAAGGATATCTTCGGAACAGGCTTTAATTTTGATATGAGCATTCGTCTTGGTGCGGGTGCGTTCGATTGCGGTGAGGAAACAGCTCTTATGACCTCTATCGAGGGTAACAGAGGTGAGCCTCGTCCTCGTCCTCCGTTCCCGGCAGTTAAAGGTCTTTTCGGTAAGCCTACAGTTCTTAATAACGTTGAGACTTACGCTAACATTCCTCAGATCATCCTCAAGGGTGCTGAGTGGTTCTCAAGCATGGGCACAGAAAAGTCCAAGGGTACTAAGGTGTTTGCACTTGGAGGAAAGATCACAAACACAGGTCTTGTTGAGGTTCCTATGGGAACAACTCTGCGTGAGGTAATCGAGGAGATCGGTGGCGGTCTCCCGAACGGTAAGAAGTTCAAGGCGGCTCAGACCGGTGGTCCTTCCGGCGGATGTATCCCTGCACACCTTATTGATACACCTATCGATTATGATAACCTTCTCGCGATCGGTTCTATGATGGGTTCTGGTGGACTTATCGTTATGGACGAGGACAACTGTATGGTTGATATCGCTCGTTTCTTCCTTGAATTTACTGTTGATGAATCCTGCGGTAAGTGTACTCCTTGCCGTGTTGGTACAAGACGTCTTCTTGAGATCCTTGATAAGATTATTGAAGGTAAGGGAGAGCTTGAAGATCTTGACAG
>JAFYLR010000074.1 GCA_017550115.1 Clostridia bacterium
AATCAAATTTTATTTTTTATTTTTACGATCTGCGGCATTTTGCTGCCTACGTTTTATTGTAGCAAAAGGATCGTCACCGGATTTTTCACTCATTCGCTGTTTTTCTTTTTTCAGCGTCTCAACGGAAGATGTCAGCACGTCGATACCGTTTTCTCTTAGTTCATGCCTACCTATCTTATATCTTGTTATCCTGCCGATCTCATCACTGTTGAATTTCTCATCAAGCAGCGAAAAATCGAACCCCTTTTCCGTGCTTTGAAGTGCCATTATCTCCTCAAACACCCTTCTGCCAAAGGCCGTAAAGAAATCGTCGGCACAAACATCAACCTTTCCTTTTTCCACAGCTGTTCTGTGCTCTTCGTATATCAGCAAAAGACCGAGTATAGCCTCCTCGGCAGATGCGGCTGCCACATTTTTTGCAGAATCCAAATTGATCCTATCGCCATAATTCTTTGCCGAATTCATAGCATCTCGGCTTTCCTTGCGCCTCTGTGCCCTGATCTCCTTTGAACGCCGCCTTTCAACGTCGTTTTTTATGACCTCTGCCGTAAGCGAAAGGCTTTCGGCAACTCTTGCTATATATACTTCCCTCTCAACGCTTGAAGTAACACCTGCAATTATATCACATAATTGCTCGGACGCCTTGATCTTTTCCTGCGGAATGCTTATATCATGCTTCGCCAACACGTTCTCAAGCTTATATTCAAAGCCTGTTTTACTTTGACCTAACAGTTGACGGAAACGCTCCGAGCCAAATTTCTTAATATATTCGTCAGGGTCCTTTGCTCCGTTCATTTTCAGCACCCGCACCTCAAGTCCGACTTCTTCCAAAAGCTTCATAGCACGGTTTGCTGCCCTTTGACCCGCTTCGTCACTGTCGTAAGAAATTATTACCTTTTTAGTATATTTCGCCATTATCCGAGCTTGTTCAGACGTGATGGCAGTACCAAGCGTCGCCACCGCATTTGAAAAGCCCGCTGCATGAAGTGCGATAACGTCCATATATCCTTCGCAAAGGATAAGTGATTCGGAACACGCATCCTTTGCGTAATTCAGAGCAAATAAATTTCGGCTCTTCTTAAAGCCGGGCGTGTCGGAAGAATTTAAATATTTAGGTTTTGTGTCGTCAAGCACTCTTCCTCCGAAAGCAATAATATTTCCCGAAACGTCAATTATCGGAAAAATAACTCTGCCTCGAAAATAGTCATAACTCTTTCCTGTTTTCTGACTTTTCCCACAAAGGAAGCCCTTGATAAGCTCTTCGTCGCTGTACCCCTTTGAGTGCATATAATCGGTCAGCATACCGAAGCTGTTAGGCGCAACCCCCAATCCAAAACGTTTGATAGTCGCACCGCTTAGCTGCCTGCTTTTAAGATATTGCATTCCTTCTTGCCCTAATTTCGGATCAAACAAGCAGTTTCTGAAAAATTTTGCCGCTTCAAGATTCATCTCGTAAATTCTCTTGCGGTTCAAAAGCTCTCCTCGCTCGTTTGCGCGATCCTGTGGAATTGTTATTCCCACTCTTTCCGCCAAAAATTCAAGAGCTGACGGATAATCGAGGTTTTCCACTCTTTTTATAAAAGTTATAACGTCACCGCCGGCTCCGCAGCCAAAGCAATAGAAGCTTCGTGTTGCAGGAAAAACAGTAAACGACGGAGTTTTTTCGCTATGAAAAGGACAAAGTCCGCCATAGTTCGATCCTGCGCGCTTCAACGTTACGTATGAACCTATTGTATCAACAATATCTGCGCGATAAACTATCTCCTCAACAACTTCTCTCGGTATCATACTCGTCCTCCCCAAACACGAGGAACAAACAATCTGTTATATAGCTCTATCGCGAATCTGTCTGTCATACTTGAAATATAATCGCAGACACAACGCTGGACACCTTCCTCTTCAACGTTTCTAAAATAAACCTCTGGCATAAGATCTGGGCTTTTGCAGAAATATTCAAACAATCTTTCAAGCAATTTCTTTGCCTTTTCGTCCTCGGATTTTGCAACAGAATTTTCGTAAACATTGGCAAACAAAAATTTTCTGAGCTCCATCGTTGCCTGTCCGACCTCATCTGTCATCTTTATTTCAGGTCTGCCCTCACTTGCTTTTATCACAGAGAGAACCATGCGGTTTATACGTTCACTGTGTCCGTTACCCAGCACATCTCGTATATCCTTCGGTATATCCTCAAGAGAAAGTATACCCGCACGCTTCGCATCATCAATATCGTGATTTATATAAGCTATTCTATCAGCGAATTTAACAATAACACCTTCAAGCGTAGATGCCATATTCTCGCCTGTGTGATTAAGTATCCCGTCTCTGACCTCCCACGTGAGATTCAGTCCAAGACCATTATTTTCAAGTTTTTCAACAACTCTGAGACTTTGCTTATAATGAGCAAAATCTTTTGTATAGCATTTACGCATCGCTTCTTCACCTGCATGACCGAAAGGCGTATGTCCAAGGTCATGTCCGAGAGCCGCAGCCTCTGTCAAATCTTCATTTAACCGCAGTGCTCTTGCGATAATTCTCGCAATTTGAGTCACCTCAAGAGTATGTGTAAGACGGGTTCTGTAGTGATCGTCAACAGGAGCGAGAAAAACCTGGGTTTTATGCATAAGACGTCTAAATGAATTCGAATGAATTATCCTGTCCCTATCTCTTTGAAAAGGTGTACGTACAGGACATTCATCACTCGCCCGTTCCCTGCCCCTTGTTTCAGAGGTCAAAAAGGCGAATTCCGAGAGCGTATTTTTTTCACTTTTCAAAAAAAGATCACGTATTATCGTATCAGCCAAAATTTATTCCTCCGTTTCAATTGTCCAAATTACTTATAATATACGCTAAAAAAAATCATTTTACTTTTATTTTTGATTAAATTAGATAAAATTATTTAACAAAATAAACTATCATCTTGATTTTGGGAAATTTTTTTGTTATAATTGGATAAATAAAGATGTGGAAGTTAAATATGTTCAATAAAAAAATGAAAGCCATCACTTTCAGCTATGACGATGGCATAACTCAAGATCAGCGTCTGATCTCAATACTCAACAAATACGATCTCAAATGCACCTTCAATCTAAATTCGGGACGATTCGGGCAGGCAGATATGCTTTTACGTGAAGGCACTTCCGTTGCCCACTGTAAACCACGAAAAGAAGAAATCCGCAAAATTTATGAAGGACACGAAATCGCGGCGCACACGGTAACTCATCCGAATCTTTCCATTCTCTCGGACGAAGAGATTATCCGCGAAGTCGAAGACGACCGCTTGGCCCTGTCCGAGATCGCAGGATATGAGGTTGTAGGAATGGCATATCCGGGAGGCACACTGTTCATGAATGATCACGTTGCCGATATTATTCGTAATAATACGGGGATCAAGTATGCTCGAACCACTACTCAGGTTCACAATTTTGATCTCCAAGACGATCTTATCACTTTCCATCCAACTGTTTACCACCACCGTGAGTGGGACGAGATGTTCCGCTTGGGTGAAGAATTTCTCACTCTGAATCCTGACACTCCCAAGATTTTTTACATATGGGGACACGCGTTTGAGTTCGATATTCGCAATGAGTGGGACAGATTTGAAGAATTCTGCCGTTTGATCTCGGGTAAAGAAGATATTTATTACGGAACAAACGCCGAGGTTTTATTGGCCGACCATAATAAATAAAAACAATATATACATAAGTTAAGGAGATAATTTATGCCAAGCATCAATCCATTCGAATATCAAAACTCTGACGAATTTTTTAATGAATTTGAGAATTTTTTGTCCCAAATCGACCCGATGGCAATAATTATGCCGCTGTTGGGTATTTTTCTTGTTTTGTTGGCGATCGGCATCACGCTTTACCTTCTGAGAGCTATCGCAATTTATAAAATGGGGAAAACAGTAGGAGCAAAAGCTGCTTGGCTTGCTTTTATTCCTGTTCTTGACAGTTATGTTATCGGCCGTATAGCCGAAACTCCATTTGAGGGTAAAAAGCCTTTCAAATACAGTATTATTCTCCCTCTTGTAAATCTCATTAGCATCATCATCACTTATATGAGCGAATCGAACTTCTCCCAAAACGTCGAGTTTTTTACAAAACGTGTAATTTTCATAACCAATAATTACGATGAAAAGGCAGCTTTCGATAAAATATTTAGTATGTCACTCGAACTGTTGTCCGATTATATTTCAGTTATTCTTATCTCATCCGTAGCATCAATTTTGTTATCCATCTTAACGTTCATAGCTCTTTATAAGGTATATAGACTTTTCGCACCTTCAAAGGCGGGTACGCTTCTTGTATGCTCTTTCTTCTTTGGCATAGTCCAGCCTATTGCGCTCTTCTGCCTGAGAAATAAAGCTGTTTGCGGCTCATTCAAAGCTCCTGAAGCAAATGTCTATGTGCAAGATCCGGTTATGGTTCAAGAGGTTAAAGAGGAGAACAATATACCCGAGGATAATACATAAAATCTAAACAATAATACAGAAAAGAGGCTGTTTGTGAAAATCAACAGCCTCTTTTTTGTATTGTATCACCTATAGTCAAATCGTTCTCCGAGCCTTTCGAGAACTATTTTACCAAAGCTAAGTTCTCGTATCAACCTCTCAAAATCTTCAAATTTTACTTGCTTCACCGCAATCGTCATACCGACGTTCTCCGCAAAATCAACTCCGTCCGAGATTACCCCGAACTTTTCAGTCTCGGACAGATATTTGCTATAATCGGAATATGAGCAAACAAGCTTAACAATAATATATTTTTCATAGGTTATAATGTTAGCTTCATCAAGAGCAAGCTTTGCCGCGTGGGAATACGCACGAACAAGTCCTCCTGCTCCAAGCAAAGTCCCGCCGAAATATCGAGTTACCACAATCGCAGTATCTGTACAGCCGGACTTGCGAATAACGTCAAGAACGGGCATACCTGCCGTTCCCTGCGGTTCTCCGTCGTCCGAATATCTCTGAACCGTTCCGTCTCCAAGAACGTAAGCGAAAACGTTGTGCGTTGCGTCATGATATTTGTTTTTTAAGAGCTTGACAAAAGCCATCGCTTCTTCTTCGCTTTTCACAGGCATAGCGTGTCCTATAAAAACCGAACGCTTTTCCTCAAATTCAGCCACGGCCTCTTTTTCTATTGTAGTATAAAGCATAGGTCTTGACTCAATATCCGACATATCACAATCACCGACGGCTTACCAATCAGCCTCGGTCTCCTTTTTTATTCTGTCTTCTTCGGGAAGGTATCTCGCAAGCATTCCTCGAACTTTCGCATCGACCGTTGCTACAACAGTCACAAATTCCGATCCGTATTCAACATCCTCAACAACGGCATTTTTATAAAGAATATTCAGTGCACTCTGCTCCGCATTCGGAATCTTAAAAATAAGACTCTTCTTTCCTGCCTGAACGATTTCCTCAAGCTTTGCCGTCATGCTCTCAATGCCCTCTCCGGTCTTTGCAGAGATGTAGAATACGTTTTCTTTTTCAACATTCGCAAGCGTGGGCAGATCAGACGCTTTATCGCATTTGTTGAAAACGTAAAGAGTTGGCTTTCCTTCCGCCCCTAACTCTTTGATAAGCTTGTCAGTAACCTCAAACTGACTTTCGCATTCGCTATCTGAAGCATCTATCAAAATCAAAAGAATATCCGCAAAAACAGCCTCGTCAAGCGTGGATTTGAACGCCTTTATGAGATGATGAGGCAACTTTCGTATAAATCCTACCGTATCTGTAAGAAGAACATTTTCGCCCGAGGGCAGCTGAAACTTTCTCGTTGTCGGATCAAGCGTTGCAAAAAGCTTATCCTCGGCAAGTATTCCGGCGTCGGTCAAATAATTAAGCAATGTTGATTTTCCCGCATTCGTATATCCGACGATCGCCACCTTCGAAATGCCGCTTCTGTCTCTTGCCGCGCGCATCGTAGTACGATTTTTATCAAGCTCTCTCAACTCTTCTTCAAGCGCCGCAATTCTACGCTTCATATGTCTTCGGTCGCTCTCAAGCTTTGACTCACCCGGGCCTCTCGTTCCGATGCCGCCGCCAAGACGGGACATCTCGACACCCTTTCCTTGAAGTCTCGGTGCCGTATATTTCAACTGTGCAAGTTCGACCTGAAGCTTTCCCTCCCCCGTCACCGCATGAAGAGCAAAAATATCGAGTATCAACATACTGCGGTCGATAACTCTTATCTCACGCTCGCCGCCAATACCTTCTTCAAGGTTCCTTATCTGCGAGGGAGAAAGTTCTCCGTCAAACACCACGAGTTCAATGTCATTCGCAAGACAAAGGTCGCCTATCTCCTTGACCTTTCCGCTGCCAACCACCGTTCGCACGTCGGGAGAGTCCTTTACCTGTATAACACGTGCGAAAACCTCGCCTCCGGCCGTATCAAGCAAACGCTCTACTTCGTCAAGACTCTTTTCGACCTCTTCGTGCGTCACGCCACGCGTTTCGAGAGCCACAAGAACTGCACGCATATCCAAGCTTTTTTCATTATAAATTTGTGCCATATAAATATCACCTCTTTTTGAAAAAACAATAAGGGCAGACCGTGCCCAATGCACACGCCTGCCCGCTACTGCGAAGCGAGATTATTTTACGCTAGCCTGAAGTCTCTTCTTAAACTTATCAACCTTACCGCCGGCATCAACGAATTTCTGCTTACCGGTAAAGAAGGGATGACACTTGGAGCAAACTTCAACCTTAATCTCCCCGCCTTTTGTAGATTTGGTGGTTACGGTTTCACCGCATGCACACTTAATAACTACTTCTGTGTATTCAGGATGAATTCCTTCCTTCATTTTTTACACCTCGCTTTACTGATATTCACAATACGTTGTATTATAACATACTTTTTTCAAAAATGCAATAGTTTTTTTGATTTTTTTCAATTTTATATTTTTGATCCGTTTTTTTCCAAATTCTCTAATACTTTTTTGAATTACCGACAGTTTTCGCTTGACACAAATTAAAATATATGTTAATATAACTACAAATAATATAGGAGGCTAAAACACATGCTTAAAACTATTTGTGGAAAGATCTATGATACCGACACATCAACCGTCGTAAAGAGCAAAACAGTCGGAATTTTCGGCGACCCCACAGGATATGAGGAAACTCTTTATCAGACAGAAGGCGGTCTTTACTTCCTTTATGTGAACGGCGGAGAAGAGTCAATATATCCCAAAGAGGATATAAAGAGAATGTCAAAAGCAAACGCTGAAAAATGGCTTGCTGAATAATATATAAAAGATGCGATCACAAAGTTGAACGCATCTTTTATAATTTTGCGATAAATTTTTATTGCAACAAGAGCAAAAAAATGATATACTAAAGATGTATCACAGAGAAACGAGGTGCTGCATCTATGGAAAACGAAAAATTCGAAGTATTGACACAACTTATTGAAAACAAAAAATATGCTGAATTTATGCATGCCATAGACGAGATAAATCCTGTTGACGCAGCAGATTTTCTTATGTCTCTTCCGGAAGACAAACAGCTCACAGCTTTCCGAATGCTAAAAAAAGATGCGGCGGCAGATATTTTTGCAGAGCTTGAAAGCGATTTCCAAGAAAAAATAATCTCAACCGCAACCGACTCTGAGATCGCAACGATGATCGATGAGCTTTTTATGGATGATACCGTCGATATGCTTGAAGAGTTGCCTGCAAATATGGTCAAGCGTATTCTTCAATCTGCAAAACCCGAAACCAGAACATTAATAAACAAATTTTTAAGTTACCCTGAGGCATCTGCCGGCAGTATAATGACCACTGAATTTGTTGACCTGCGAAAGACAATGTCAGTCGGCGAAGCTTTATCTCACATCAGAAAAACCGGATTTGACAAAGAAACAGTTTATGTTGCGTATGTTACCGACAGATCAAGAGTCTTAGAGGGAACTATTCGCTTAGAAGAACTTTTGTTTACTGATGATAACACGAAAATCGAAGATATAATGAACGCAGAATTTGTTTGCGCCGATACGCACGATGACGAAGAAACCGTAGCTTCGCTTATTTCAAAATATGACCTATTTGCTCTGCCCGTTGTCGATATGGAAGGCAGACTTGTCGGAATAGTAACGGTAGATGATGCGATAGACGTCATCGAGGAAGCCGCAACAGAAGACATGGAAATGATAAGTGCGATAACGCCGACAGATAAGCCGTATTTGAAAACAGGAGTTGTCGAAACCTGCAAGAAGAGGATTCCTTGGCTTTTGTTGCTTATGATATCCGCGACTTTTACGGGTCAAATCATCGCAAGTTTCGAAACGGCACTTGCCGCTTTCCCTATGCTGATCGCTTTTATTCCGATGCTGATGGGAACGGGCGGAAATTCAGGAGGGCAATCGTCTGTCACCATAATACGCGGTCTTGCTCTTGATGAGATACGTATGAAAGACATCCTAAAGGTTGTCTGGAAAGAATTTCGTGTTGCGTTTATCTGTGGCTTGATACTGTCCGTTTGCAATTATTTCAAAATCATTCTTGTGGATAACCTCATTTTTAACAACGAAGTAGAACCGCTCTCAGCATTTGTCGTATCCCTTACGTTGCTTGTAACCGTCATAGTTTCAAAGGTCATAGGCTGTTCTCTTCCGATCTTTGCAAAACGCATAGGATTTGACCCCGCCGTTATGGCAAGTCCCTTCATAACAACGGTAGTTGATACGGTATCTCTGATCATATATTTCCAATTTGCAAAAATGCTTCTTGGTATTTGATTATAACATAAAAAGGAACGTTGTCCAAAAAACAACGTTCTTTTTTCTGTACAAATTATTCCTTATTATCGATATTAAGAGCAGCAAAATTTTTCTGTTCTTTGTCCTCGGAATAATAGTAATTGTATTTTCTTCTGTAATAATAATTGTAAAACAAACTGGATTTATAGCCCAAGTTTTCAGGCTCTGCCATATTAAGAACAGCACCTAAAATGTTGCAGCCTGCTCTCTCAAGCTGTTTTTTTACAAACTGTGCAGAACGATAGCTTGTTTGATTTGCTGCCACATTAATAATAACTCCGTCACATTTGGTTGATACAACCGCCGCATCGATAACAAGTCCCAAAGGTGGAGTATCGATTATTATGTAATCAAAAATCGAACGATAGTACTCTATCATTTCATCGAACTTTTTACTGCCGAGAAGCTCTACGGGATTCGGAGGATAAGGTCCGGAGAAAACAACGTAAAGAGCCTCAAACTGTGTGGCGTAAACTATTTCATCGCTGTTCGACTGCCCCGAAAGATAGTGGCTAAGGCCTAACATATCCTTTTCATCCACATATCTATCAGCAAGAGCGCTTTTTCTGAGGTCCGCATCAACAAGCAGTACTTTCTTTCCTGTCTCTGCCAAGCTTTTTGCCAATTCCAAAGAAACAAAACTTTTTCCTTCGTTTTGAGTCGAACTCGTAATGGAAATAACCTTTATATCAGATCCGCTGAACTGCACATTTGTACGAAACGTCTTAAATGCTTCTCGCATCTCATACCGTTCAGGCATTTTAGAAATCAAGTTTATAGTATTCATCTCAAACCCTCGCTTGATAAGCGAAAACCTTTCTTAAAATAAACATCTATGAAGTTAGGCACTTTTTTTGCGGGTGTTTTTTTTACTTCCCTTCTTAACTCTACGAAGAAGACTTGTGTCGGGAATGGAACCCAGAACGCATACACCTAGATACTTTTCAACGTCTTCGGATTTTCGAATGTTGTCATTAAATATATAAAGAAGCACTATAATGCCCGAGGAAATAACAACACCTATAATAGCAGCGACTACAAGATTGTATTCCATATCAGGTGCAGAGGGGGTTGTCGGTATCTCACCGTATTCTTCTATAGTAATATCCTCGACGCCCATTATCTCTTTCGCCTTGATTCTGGAAATATCAGCAAACGCGTCTGCAAGAGCCTTAGCTCTTATGGGGTCTGTATCTGTTATCGTTATGTCAACGAAACGAGTTTCGTTATTATCAAGCGAAAGCTTTCCATTCAAAGATTTATAATTCTTTTCATCTTCGCCTATGCGAGCCAAGACCTTTCGAAATACGTCTTTACTGCGGATCAAAACACGGAAGTCTTCTTTGAGCGTTCCCGCACTGTTAAGGTCTGTCATTGTCGTTCCGTATGAGTTTTGTCTGTTAAGAATATAAACACGAGCTGTTGAACGGTATGTGGGCGTAGCACTTTCAGACGTTAAAAAGAAAGAGATTACCACCGCCACAAGTCCCGCAAGAACTATGATCCAAATTTTACTTAGAAGAACCGGAATCAACTCGGAAACAGAAACACTGTATCTATTATGTTGAGAAAAAGAAAAAGCGTCTTCTGAAATATTTTTGTTATTATTTTCAGCGTTCATTGTTTTACACTCCTTTTTTCAAGCTTCAAAATAACGTACTTATTAATTATACCATAAGCCTTTTCAAATTTCAACAGTTTTTGCGAATATTTATCAAAATTTAATAATGAAGAAAATACGACCAAATTCCACATCAAAAAACGTTCTGATCTTGACATTGGAAGAAAAATATGTTATCATTAATATATAAATTTCGCCAACGACAATCATTTTTCGCCTTTTTAAGAAAAATCTTCTCAAAAATGCGAAAAATATCTTTTTTTGCCGAAAGCGGAAACATTTATCAATCCAAAACGTCTAAAAACAAGGACGTAAAGGACGTTCCCCAAAAAATATTTTTTTACGGAGGTAAAATATGAAAAAAATCCAAACAAAAGTATTAGCAGTGCTCGTATGCGTGCTTTTACTTGCAACCGCTATCCTTTCAGTTTCGGCAGCAAAATATACCGACGCAAAATCAGGCGATTGGTATTACGATTTTGTTTCCTATATGTCTGATAAGGGTATCATCAACGGCTACACAGACAATACATTCAGACCTAACAACTATGTAAAACGTTGTGAGTTTATCAAAATGATGGTTGTGACATTCGGTCTTGATGCCGAAACAACTATCGACTTCAACGATGTTGATGAAGATGATTGGTACTATGAATATTACAGCAAGGCTGCAGCACAGGGCTTCCTTGGCGAAATATTCTCAGGCTACAATATGTATCCTGAAGAGTACCTCACTCGTGAAGAAGCGGCAGGTCTTCTTATGGCTTACCTCGACTATCCCGAGGACGCAAAGTCTCCTTCTTCGACTTTCGCTGACTACACTACCATTGCTTCAAAATACAGAGATTACGTTCTCCAGGCAGCTTATGCGGAGATAATCAACGGTTTTGAGGACGGCAACGTATTCAACTTCCGTCCTGCTGAAACTCTCCGCCGTGCACAAGCGGCAAAGATCCTCTCTGTTGCGGCAGGAACTATTGCTGACAACAATCTGAGCACTGCTCTTGATTTTGACGGCAGTGACAACCTCACAGTTACAGATAACGTTACCATAGCAAACATCAAGATCCCCGGTAACGTGATCATCTCCGAGGGTATTACAAGCGGAACAGTTACTTTTGTTGGCTGTACTATAGATGGCATAGTTTACAACCGCAGCTCTGCTAACGTAGTCTTCTCCGATTGTGACATCAACGTTCTTAACATAGACACTTCTTCCGCTAACGTTCAGATCAAGCAGGCAACAACTGTTGATACTCTTAACGTTAACTTCCTCAACGCAAAGATCGATTTTGCAACAACTTCTTATGCTGATAAGGTTCTTATAGAATCCGGTGCTACCGGCGTTAAGATCACAGACAGCAACGACAATAGTATAATCAATGCTCTGACAGTTAAGGCAAACAACCTTACATGTGAGATAGATCCTCTCAAGCTTGAGCTTTCAAGCGGCATTTCGGCAACTATTAACAACGTTCTTTATAAGGACGGCGTAAAGGGCGATATTTATACAGAGTGGTCTTCCGGTAGCGAATATCTTAACTTCAAGACATACAAGAATGGAACTCTTAAGTATTATTATTCAAACTCCGCAACAGTTCCCACAAAGGCTCAGTTCCCTTCTCAGTATTCAAACGCTTCTGTCAAGGGCAGCTTTGATGCTATCGCAGACAAGGCTTACAGAGAGTTAACAAACGGAACAAGTGCTGATATTGAAAGCTATCCTTACTTGATGATTGCACTTTACGATGGTTCAACCGTTGTAAGCAATCCTATTTCCATCAACCGTGAGTCTGCAAGATACGGATTTACCGTTGCTCCCACAGTTACAGTTTCAGGAAACAACGATTATATCAGACTTACTCCTAAATCAGCAGGTACTCTTTACTACTATTACACATTTGAAGCAACAGCTCCTGCAAGCTATGCTACAGCAAAAGAAATTTACGATGCAACAGATGCTTCCATCAAGGGAACTCTTACATACTCTTCTGCATCCGCTTCAAACCAGGCTACAAAATCTATTGAAGCTGTAGAAAAATACACAAACATCGTAGTTTTCTTTGTAGATAACAGCGGCAACAAGTATTACCCGGTTATTCTCGAAAGACCTTATATGACAAACGGTCTTGCAGCTGAGCCTTACGTTATAGCTCCCGAAGAGGCTGATGATTACGACGTACTTACTATCACAGCTGCATCTTCAGGTACTCTCCAGTGGTTCTACACAGACAGTACAGTAAACTTTACGTCTTCTGCCGCATTTACTGACGAATACACTACACTCGGAAAAGACGGTCCTCGCGGTTCTGCTACTCTTACCGCAAACAAGAGCACAAACGTTAATCTTCTCGTTCGCAGCGAAGGTGATCAGTATTCATACGTTATCATTAGATTTGGCAACAATCTCCCCATCAGACTTCAGAGAAGAACGAGCGTTACCGGATTTGACGTAACTCCTACCGTTCTTACAACGTCATATAAGGACCTCCTTTCATTCGATACTATCGGAGACGGAACACTTCAGTATCTGTATGTTGACGCTAACAGAACTTACACAACAGAAAGCTTTGCAAACGCTTATGAGGCAGCCGAGGACGAGTTCAGAAAAACCTTGGATGCAACTGGCGAAGCACAGGATACCATATCAAAGATTAAGAGTGCAAATATTAAGCAGAAATACGTTGTGTTTATGTACACAAGTGCATCAGGTCAGGCACATAATCCTGTAACAGTTGAAAGAAAGACAATCGGTACAGGCTTGATAGGAACCCCCAGAGTTGAATATGACTTCGACTCCGGCGTAACCACGCTTTATATTAACGCAAGTGCACTTTACGATATTCAGTATTTCGTTCCCGAAGAAGATGAGCTCACCGGTGACCTCGAAGATGCATTTAAGGATCGTATCGGTAGCAGTAAGATTAATACTATCGAAAAGAGTAATATAAGCATCGGCGAAAAAGCTTATACTCTTGATATAACCGGAGAACCTAAGTATATTGCTATCAGAGCTAAATACGCTAGCGACGTAACCTTCAACCCCGTACTCATCGCAACCAAGAGAATCGATGACGGTATCAAGAAGGATACTAATCTTATACTTGAATACGATGGTGATTACGATAAGATAACTATCGTAATCAACGATAATGCTAAAGGCGGTAAATTTGAATACTATTATACTAATATAAAGCCCGACACCACAGCTAAGTTCAACTCCATCTTCAGCACAAGTGCAACCGGTTCAATTGACCTCAATAACAACAGCGATACGTTTGAATTTAACGCAGATCGTTCTAAGAACCTTATCAACTATGATTACATAGTATATAGAATCAAGGACAAGACCGGCAAGTACCTTACTCCCGGATATAAATCAATAGGTGAAGAACACGGTGCAAGAGCTAAGATTACCAGACTTAATGACAGCAACTCACTAAAGATTCAAAAGTGGGACAATGAAGAATACACAGCATATTGGTTCTATTCTACAACTAAAGTTGATATAAAGGCAACAACCTTTAATTATTACAATAAGTGGAACAGTACAGCTACAAAGCTTCGCGGCTCACAGGCAGATATTGAAGGCTCTAAGGGTACTGAAATCGAAATTAATTCCACAATTCCTAACGATAACGTTGTATATAAATATGTGTATGTAGCACTTAAGGATCCCGATGACAATTTCTTCTACCGCGTAGTAGAAGAGGAACTTCTCGTTCCTTAAAACACATGGCGGTCGTGCATAGCACGACCGCCATATTTCTCTTCTGGCCAAAAGAAAACCTGGTAAAAGAGGAATTTCCGAGCAAGAGAAAGCAGCGGCTGCCTCAAAAAGAGACAGCCGCTGCTTTTATATGCTTATTTACGCTTCTGTAGCTTCATCTATAAGTCTGATTATAGCCATTTCAGCTGCGTCGCCTCTGCGGGGACCGAGCTTGAATATTTGAGTATAACCACCGTTACGATTTGCATACTTGGGAGCGATCTCGCTGAACAGCTTTGTCACAACGTCTTCCTTTGTGATATAAGCCAGAGCTGCACGGCGAGTAGCAAGAGTATTCTTCT
>JAFYLR010000075.1 GCA_017550115.1 Clostridia bacterium
ATTTATTTTTATAACGAAGACGGAAACTTGCTGGGAAGTTATGATATAGATGGAGATATAGAATCGGCAAAGCTTTCGGAAGATGGCTCGGTTCTTTGTGTTCCAAGCAAATCTATTACCAAAGGTAGCTTTGTTATTGTTTTCGGAACGACTGGAAAACAGATTTACAACAATTTTTTCGAAGAAAACATAATAGATGCGGTATATGAGGACGGTTATCTGTTTTTGCTTTCGGGAAATTTGCTAAAAAGGATAAACATAAAGACTTCAGATGTTGTTGAAAAAGAGATTTTCGAAAGCGGAAAGAATATCATAGCATATTCAAAAAACGATACTATGGTATGCTCGAGCTCAAAAGCGAGATATTATGATTTTGATAATTGACGGGAGGAGAATATGTTTTTTGTTTTAGATATTATAGCATTGTTGATTTTTATATCGAGTGTTATTTCTTGTCACCATAAAGGCTTTTTTAAGTCATTTTTCGGCATGCTGAAAGTGGTTATAGCGATAATAGTTTCATATATTTTTATGCCTACGGTCGCTTATTTTTTCAGAACGAACTTTGTTGAAAGAATTATATCGGATAACGTTGCTTCAAGAATAAACTCTATAGCCCGTCGAACAGCAGAGGGGTTTGACCTTGAAAAGCTGTTCAACGATATGCCATCCGAATTTGCGGACATTTTGGAAAGATACGGTGCTGATACTCAAAAGCTGTCTGAAAGATTCGGCAACCTGACAGATGCCGCAGAAGGAAGTGTTTCCGAGCTTGCATCATCTATCACTTCATCTGTTGTACGTACGGTTTCTGATATCCTCGCATTTGCAACTTTGTTTGTTGGTGCTCTTATAATCTTGACTGTAGTGATATGGATAATAGGTATGATAGTTCAACTGCCTGTGCTTTCTGCGATAGATAAGGGATTGGGCGTTGTTTTTGGCGTGATTTCGGGGTTGCTTATCGTTTGGGTGTATTGTAATCTCGTTTGCATAGGTGTTGACGCTCTGCGAGCTGTCAAACCGGGAATTATAGGCAGTAATGTTATAGAAAACACTTATATCGTAAAATATATATGCGACAATTTCAGCTTCGGATTTGCCGCTCCATAGCCTGAAGGGAGAAATTTTTTTAATATGGTACTGTGTTCCAAATGTCACAAAAGAGTGGCTGTTATATTTACAAATATGATTGAGAACGGCGAAAATAAGAGCCGTGGATATTGTATAAAATGTGCTAAAGAGATAGGAATGCCCGTTGACAATATGCTTGGCGGAATGTTAGGAAACTTAGGTATTGATGCCGAGCAGATAGAGGAAATGGAAGAGAGCATGAACCAGATGCTTGAGGGGGGGGATCTTATCTCGGCAGAAGATTTTTCGGGAGTTGCCCCCGCTATTGATTTTAATAAGCTGGTAAATAACGAAAAAGGAAATGTCGATGGAGCCGTTCCTCCAAAACAGAGTGCTCAGCCGAAAAACTCTAAAAAGAAAAAGTTTCTTGACACGTATTGCAGAAATCTTACTCAAAGAGCACTTGCAGGTGAGCTTGATAGAATAGTTGGAAGAGAAAAAGAGCTTAAGAGAGTTATTCAGATACTCTGCCGACGCCAAAAGAACAATCCGTGTCTTATAGGCGAGCCCGGCGTTGGAAAAACTGCTATCGCTGAGGCATTAGCTCAGAAGATAGCAGCAGGAGACGTGCCGTATAAGCTGAAAAATCATCAGGTATATCTCGTTGATCTCACAGCGCTTGTGGCGGGAACACAGTTCAGAGGTCAGTTTGAGCAGAGAATGCAGGGACTTTTGAACGAAGTAAAGGAAGCGGGAAATGTAATTCTCGTTATAGATGAGGTCCATAATCTTGTAGGCTCGGGAGATGCCGAGGGCAGTATGAGTGCCGCTAATATTTTGAAGCCGGCACTTTCACGCGGAGAAATACAGGTTATAGGAGCAACAACGCTTAAAGAGTATAGAAAATATATTGAAAAAGATGCGGCACTTGAGAGACGTTTTCAGCCCGTTATCGTAAACGAGCCTTCTATAGAAGAAAGCGTTGAAATGTTAAAGGGAATCAAGCACTATTATGAGGAATTTCATATGATAAAGGTGCCGGATTCGGTGCTGGAGAGAGCGGTCAGTATGTCTGAGAGATATATTACCGACAGATATTTGCCCGATAAGGCAATTGACCTTCTTGACGAGGCTGCGGCGAACCTTTCTTTGAGTAATGCTGCGATAAATGAAAGCTATGAGATCAGAGATAAGCTTCTCGAGCTGAAAAACTCAAGAGAAAAATGCGAGAATGAAACTGCATCTGATGAGGCGGCGGAATCAAAGAAATATGAGCTTATTGCGAACTATAAAGCAGAGGAAATTCGTCTTTCCGAGCGTTTGCGTGAGATAGAGCCGAGTTGCCAAAATGTTGTTATGACGGTGTCTGATCTTGCACAGGTTATTGAAATATGGACGGGTATTCCCGCAAGTGACATTACTCAAAATGAATTTGAAAAGATAGATAAGCTTGAGGAACGCCTAAAGAAGCGTATTATCGGTCAGGACAAGGCGACCGAGGCAGTTGCAAGAGCGATAAAGCGTAACAGAGCAGGAATTTCATATAAAAAGAAGCCGGTCTCCTTCATTTTTGCAGGGCCTACGGGAGTGGGTAAGACCGAGCTTGTAAAAACTCTTGCTTCAGACCTGTTTAATTCCCCTGAAACGCTTATAAGACTTGATATGTCCGAGTTTATGGAGAAACATTCTGTTTCTCGCATAATAGGAGCACCTCCCGGTTATGTGGGTTATGACGAGGCGGGACAGCTTACCGAAAAAATACGTCGTAAACCGTATTCGGTGATACTATTTGATGAAATAGAGAAG
>JAFYLR010000007.1 GCA_017550115.1 Clostridia bacterium
GTGAAAGCTTGGGTTTTTGGGCTATAATTGTTGAGTCGATATTTGAAATTTTGTATCCGTTTTCGCCTAAAATCTCGCTTACTTTTTTTGCGAGAACCAAGCTGTCGGCTCCTTTATATGTTTCGTCATTGTCCGGAAACAGCTTACCTATATCTCCGAGAGCCGCAGCACCGAGCAGGGAATCCATTATAGCATGGACAAGCACGTCTGCATCACTATGCCCCAGAAGTCCTGTTTCATGCTTGATATTAACTCCTCCGAGTATCAGATCTCTGTCGGAGACGAGCTTATGCACGTCATATCCGTGACCTATTCTGAGCATTGCAAAATCTCCCTTCGATCTCTTTCCTCGAGGATTCTTTCTGCTTTTGCAATATCCTCGGGTACGGTTATCTTTATATTATCTTTGCTACATTCAACAAGCTTTACGCGATATCCTATTCTCTCGCAGAGCATATTGTCATCTGTTGCCGCAAATCCTTCATCACGAGCGGTATAAGAGGCAGCACAATAGAGATTCCTTGAGAATATCTGCGGAGTCTGAGCAAGTTTAACAGAGTTTCTGTCCTCCGTTTTTGAGATGAACCCCTTGCTGTCAACTATTTTGACTGTGTCAAAAACACTTGTAGCCGCACTTGCCGCACCATATTTTATCGCCGCATCAAGAACTTTTTCTATCTCCTCGGTGGTGATAAGACAACGAGCAGCATCGTGTATGGCGACGAATTTCGTTTTTGGGTCGGTGGCGTTAAAGCCGCACAGAGCTGACTCTTGTCTTGTCTTGCCACCCTCAACGACCTTTTTTAGCTTTGTTATTCCGTATTTTGTGGCAAAATCGTCGTATAGAGGAATTTCATCATTCTTTGCGACTACTATTATCTCATTTATTCGTTCCGATTTTTCAAAAGTCAGGAGCGTATGAACGACAACGGGTATGGATCGCAGCTCCATCATTTGCTTGGTTACCTCGCTTCCCATTCTCGATGAGAGTCCTGCGGCAACAATTATGGCAGACGTAAAGATATTCGTTTTTTGGTTGCCTGTGGCTGTACGCAAAACCTCGGAGGTCGCCGTCAAAAAATCTGCGAGCTTTCCCATTTTTGCTCCTTCTCGTTTAATTATTTAAGTGCCTCAAAATCGCATTTTTCAATAGCGTTTATCATATCTACACGTGCTGCGTGTCTTCCGCCCTCAAATTCGGTCGTAATAAACGCTTCTACCAATTCACAAGCAAGTCCGTATCCTACAACTCTTTCTCCGAAGCAGAGAACGTTTGCATCGTTATGCATTCTGGTAAGACGTGCACTGAATGTGTCAGATACACAAGCAGCTCTTATGCCATCATGCTTGTTTGCACACATAGACATACCAACGCCCGTTCCGCAAATAAGTATGCCAAGCTCGGCTTTGCCGCCCGTTATAACGTCGCAAAGCTCATGAGCGATGGCGGGATAAGCACAGCTTTCGGTAGAATATGTTCCTATATCTGATAGTTCATAGCCTTTTTCAATAAGTGTTGCCTTGATTTTTTCTTTTAATGCAAAACCTGCATGGTCTGAGCCTATAACTAACTTTTTCATTTTAATTTTCTCCTTTGTTCTGTTCGTTTCTTGTTCTTTCCGCTTGTGACGGACGTAGGTATGTGGGGTTCAAGGCGAGATCGTTTTTTATATCTCCCGCGTGGAATTTTGACAGAGCACAAAACGCAACCGAATATCCGTTCTGATAACGTAAAGGCTCGGGCGTGAATGCGTAATCTGATTTCTTTGTTTTGGATTCAAGCATCAAAAAGTCGCCGTCGCCCGTAAGATACACAGGCATAGAATACTTTGCAAGTTCTTCTTCAAGCTCTTCTACAGAAATTGCTCTGTCAGGGGTCAGTCTCTGCAAATTTCCTCCGTGGCACTCAAACAAAGCGTTATACACTTGATTTCTTCTTGCGTTCATCACAGGGCAAAAAATGCCATCAAAGCCTATCAGATTATAAGCAAGAGCTTCAAGAGTTGATACCCCGATACACGGCTTGTTTTTACCGAACGCAAGACCTTTCACCGTTGCCGCTCCAATTCGTACTCCTGTAAAAGAGCCGGGGCCCTCGGAGAGTGCGAAAAGGTCGATATCATCGGGGGTGAGTTTAAGCAAATTTAAGGCGGATTCAATCATTGGCAAGAGATTTTCGCTGTGTGTATTGCCGTTATTCAGAGTAAAAGAAGCGAGCAGACGTTCGTCCTCGCAAACCGCACAGGATGCAACGACCGCCGTGCTGTCGATCGCAAGTATTTTCATTTTTAGCTCCTTTTTATGATCTCAGCCAGAATTTTGCGGCTGTCGGTATTTGTTGCGTCATTTTTTGATATAGTTATTTTGATATATTCATCGGGCAGAGCAAATTCTATATTTTCGGTCCATTCGACGAGGCATGTTCCACGATCGAGATAATCGTAAAATCCTATAGAATATAAGCTGTCCTCATCTTCTATACGGTACATATCAAAGTGAAAAACAGGCATCTTTCCGCCTTTGTACTCATTTACGAGAGTAAAGGTTGGAGATTTGACCTTGGCGGCGGGGACTGCAAAAGAGGAAAATCCACGTACAAACGCAGTCTTTCCGACACCGAGATCTCCGTAAAGTGCCAAAAATTTCGGCATATTAGGATCTTCTATGATTTTTTTTGCAAGAGAAGCACCGATCTCTTCCGTTTCTGCGGCAGAGAGGGAAATTTTATCTATCAAATTCATACCTATTAAGCCTCGTTGTTACATATATAAACTAATTATACCATATTTTCTTCTTAATGTAAATAGCAAAAATAAATATATTGAAGCTATAGACAAAATCACAAAATAGGTGTAAAATATAAAACAGAATAATCACTACAGGGAGAGAAAATCAATGAAAAAGGTTATACTTGCCGTTGACGCAGGCGGCACATTTCTTAAAAGCGGACTTTTTATCGGTGCAGAGCTTGTTGAGGGAACTCTTGACAGAGAGCCCGTTAACAGTAGCACGGGTGAGCTTCACGAAATAAAAAAATCATATGTTGAACTTCTGAGCAGAGGAGTAAAAAAGGCTTGTGAGTTGGGATTGACTCTTGAGAGTATAAACGTTGATATTCCCGGACCTTTTGATTACGTGGAAGGCGTGAGCCATATGGAGCATAAATATGCGGCAATAAAGGACGTACCCCTCCGCCCTTGGTTTGCGGAAGCGGCACCCGGTGTTCCTGTCAGATTTATGCACGATTCGGCTGCGTTTATACAGGGGGCGGCGACTGATGTTCCCGATTGTTCAAGGATAGCTGGTGTTATGATAGGTACCGGCTTTGGATTTGGAATGATGATAGACGGAGAACCGCAAAGAAAAGAAAACGGAGAGCCGCTAAGAGAGCTTTATGACGTACCGTATAAAGGGACGATAGCAGAAGAGTTTGTTTCCGCAAGAGGACTTGTACGTCTTTATTGCGAAGTGTCAGGAGAAGAAGCTATAAGCGGCAAGGAAATAGGAGACAGAGCGGAAGCTGGAGATGCTATATGCGTTGAAGCTTATAACCGTATGGCGAGAGCTTTAGCGGAGATACTTTTGCCGACGATGAATGAATTTAAGATCGAAGCTCTTGTTCTTGGAGGTCAGATTTCAAAATCTTTCTGTGTTTGTGAGGATGCTTTGCGCGAAGGACTAAAAGGTGCTTCGAGCGTGAGAAAGATAATTCGAGCTTCCGATATAGATATGGTTCATCTTATCGGAACGGCGGTGGGAAAATGACACCTTTTGAGACAATAAAGCTTTATGATACAGACGGTCATTTGAGTCGTTTTTTCGCAAAGGTTATCTCCTGTGATAAAAAAGATGATTTTTATGAGGTCGTTCTCGATAAAACAGCCTTTTTCCCAGAGGGCGGGGGTCAGGAAGCTGACACGGGAAAGATAGGGGAAGCCAAGGTAAGCGACGTTCAAATAAACGAAAACGTTATAATACATAAAACCGATATTCCGCTTGAGATCGGAATAGAATATGATTGCGAGATAGAATATGACGTGCGTTTCCGCCGAATGCAGAATCATACGGGAGAGCATATAGTATCCGGATTGGTTCATAAATATTTCGGGTATGATAACACGGGATTTCATATGGGTCATGATGATATCACGGTCGATTTTAATGGGATGCTTACCGAGTCGGATATCAGAAAGATAGAACTTCTTGCAAATAAAGCTGTTTTTGAGAACAAGGCTGTAAGCTCCTATTATCCCGATGAGGACGAGCTTTCCTCTCTTGAATACAGAAGCAAAAAAGAAATTGTTGGCAGAGTTCGTATCGTGAATATTGATGGGTACGATTCCTGTGCCTGTTGTGCTCCGCACGTATCGAGAACGGGTGAAGTAGGCATAATAAAGTTGCTTGATTTCGAAAAAAATAAGGGCGGTATCAGGATTCATATGCTGTGCGGATTTGACGCACTTGAAGATTACGAGCGTCGATATGATCTTATGGCAAATTCCGCAAAATCACTTTCTATCGGACAGATGCAGCTCGGAGATGCGATAGTACGTCTTGGGGAGGAAATATCTGCCCTCAAGCAAAAGAATTACGAACTCAGAGAAGAGCTTTATATTTACAAAATGGAAAAGATAGAGCACACAGAGGGAAATATCTGCATTTTTGAAGAGAATATTCGTCCTTCAGATATGCGAAATCTTATGAACGGAGCACTTGAGAAGTGTGGCGGTATATCGGCGGTATTTTGCGGCTCGGACGAAAACGGATATACGTTTTTTGCGGCAAGTAAAAACATAAAAATGCGAGAGCAAAGTGTAGATATGCAAGAGAAGCTTGGTGCAAAATGCGGTGGTTCCGACGAAATGATACAGGGAAGCATTTTTGCCGACAAAAAAACTATTAAAAAATATTTTGGAGTTTTATGATGAAAAAGACAACACTTAGAAATTACGCAAAGCTTATTGCGACAATGGGAGTTAATGTAAAGAAGGGGCAGGAGGTTGTTATAACCGCGGAGCTTGAACAGCCTGAATTCGTTTATATGGTAACAGAGGAATGTTATAAAGCGGGTGCAGGAAAGGTGACCGTTGACTTTAGTTATCAGCCTCTTACAAAGCTTTCTGTTAAATATCAGAGTATTAAAACTCTATCAAATGTTGAAGAATGGCAGAAAGAAAAGCTGCAGTATCAGGTTGAAACACTGCCTGCGAGAATATACCTGATCTCCGAGGATCCCGACGGCCTTAAGGGTATCAATCAAGAAAAATACAGCAAGGCGATGGGAGCTCGAATGAGAGTTATAAAGCCTTTCCGTGACAAGATGGATAACCGCTATCAGTGGTGTATTGCCGCAGTGCCGGGAGTTGCTTGGGCGAAAAAGCTTTTCCCGAAACTTAGCAAAAAGCAGGCTGTCGAGAAGCTTTGGGAGTCAATTCTTATAGCTTCAAGAGCTATGGAGGATCCTATTGCCGCTTGGAAGCAGCATAACGAGGATCTTGCCAAGCGTTGCGAGTATCTTAATAACCTTGGTATTGAAAAGCTTGAATATAAATCCTCAAATGGAACGGATTTCACTGTCGGACTTATGGAGAACAGTAAATTTGCAGGCGGTGGGGAATACACACTCTCGGGAGCTTATTACAATCCGAATATTCCCTCAGAGGAGGTTTTCACCTCTCCCGATAAGAATACCGCAGAGGGTATCGTATATTCCTCAAAACCGCTTTCTTATAATGGTCAGCTGATAGAAAATTTCAGCATCCGTTTCGAGAAGGGAAAAGCGGTTGAGGTAAAAGCTGAAAAGAATGAAGCACTTTTGAAAAAGATGATAGAAATGGACGAGGGGGCGGCGTATCTCGGCGAGTGCGCACTTATTGCTTACGATTCTCCGATAAACGACCTTGGACTTACTTTCTGCAATACGCTCTTTGATGAAAATGCTTCCTGCCATTTAGCGCTCGGCAGAGGTTTTACCGAGTGTATCAAGGGATATGAAAACTATACAAAAGAGCAGTGCTTCGAAATGGGACTTAACGATTCGATAATACACGAGGATTTCATGATAGGATCAAAAGACCTTTCTATCGTTGCTTATACCCGTGACGGCAAGAAGGTTCAGATTTTCGAGAACGGAAACTGGGCATTTTGATATGATAATAAAAGGATTGCAAAAGCTTACGCTTCTTGATTTTCCGGGGCAGGTAGCTTGTACCTTGTTTACGGGCGGTTGTAATTTTCGATGCCCTTTTTGCCATAATGCGTCACTTGTTATTTCTCCCGATGATGTGGAGGAATACTCGGAGGAGGAAATACTCGATTTTCTAAAGAAACGAATAGGTATTCTTGATGGAGTGGCAATAACGGGCGGTGAGCCGCTTTTGCAGAAAGATATTTATGAATTCATGAGTAAAATACGTGCGATGGGATACAAGATAAAACTTGATACCAACGGAAGCTTTCCTCATAAGCTGAAGGAGATCGTGAAAGCCGAACTTTGTGATTACGTTGCACTTGACGTCAAAAACTCTCCTCGCAGGTATGCTGAAACTGTCGGAATTAAGGATTATCAAGCAGAAAAAATCGCTGAGAGTGTCAAATTCCTTATGGAAAGTGGCGTTGATTATGAATTTAGGACGACTATCGTCTCGGAGCTTCACTCCGAAGAAGATATCGAAGAAATAGGCCGATGGATACAGGGGGCAAAGCGTTGGTATCTCCAAAATTTTGTCGATTCGGGTGCTCTTATATGCCCGAATTTAAGCGGTGCGGACAAAGAAACTATGGAAAAATATCTCTCTTTGGCAAGGAAGTATGTGCCCGAAGCGGAACTCCGCGGACTTTAATCCCGACCACAATATTTAGGAACGGCTTTGTTATTTTGTCACAATATGTAGTATTGCACAAAAAGACGAACAATAATATGTTAACTTTGCCATGTTGACTTTTTGCGACAAAATGTGATATAATTTTAGCAAACGACGAAATAATTTGGAGGATAAAATGTATCGCGTATTAAAAAGAGACAACAAGGTAGTTGATTTTGACCTTGAAAAAATCAGCGGGGCGATTCTTCAGGCTTTTGAAGCGCTTGAGAAGAACTATAATAAGGACGTTATAGATTTCCTTGCGCTTAAGGTTACCGCAGATTTTGACAGCAAAATAAAAGAGAATCTGATCGCTGTCGAGGATATTCAGGACAGCGTTGAGTCGGTGTTGGTTCAGGCAGGTTATGCAGACGTAGCAAAGGCTTATATTCTGTACCGCCGTCAGCGTGAAAAGCTGAGAAATATGAAATCCACTATCCTTGACTATAAGGAGATAGTTGATAATTACGTTAAGGTTTCCGACTGGCGTGTTAAGGAGAATTCAACGGTTACATATTCTGTTGGCGGTTTGATACTTAGCAACTCCGGAGCAATAACGGCGAATTACTGGCTCTCTGAGATTTATGACGATGAGATCGCAAATGCACACAGAAATGCAGATATTCATATTCATGACCTGTCGATGTTAACAGGTTACTGTGCAGGTTGGTCGCTCCGTCAGCTTATCAAGGAAGGACTTGGCGGTGTTGTCGGAAAGATAACCTCTGCTCCCGCAAAGCACCTCTCAACCCTCTGTAACCAGATGGTAAACTTCCTTGGTATCATGCAGAATGAATGGGCAGGAGCGCAGGCTTTCTCTTCCTTTGATACCTATCTTGCACCTTTCGTTAAGGTTGATAATCTTTCATACGATCAGGTTAAAAAGTGCATAGAGTCCTTTATTTACGGTGTTAACACTCCTTCGCGTTGGGGAACACAGGCTCCTTTCTCGAATATCACTCTCGACTGGACCGTTCCCGCAGACTTAGCAGAGCAGAACTGCATAGTCGGCGGCAAGGAGATGGACTTCAAATATAAGGATTGTAAAAAGGAAATGGATATGGTAAACCGTGCGTTTATCGAAGCTATGATAGAAGGCGATGCAAACGGCAGAGGCTTCCAATATCCGATTCCTACCTATTCTATAACTAAGGATTTTGATTGGTCTGAGACCGAGAACAATAAGCTTCTCTTCGAGATGACGGCGAAATACGGAACACCTTATTTCTCCAATTACGTAAATAGTGATATGGAGCCTAACGACGTGCGTAGTATGTGCTGCAGACTTCGTCTTGACCTTCGTGAGCTTCGCAAAAAGTCGGGTGGTTTCTTCGGAAGCGGTGAAAGCACGGGCTCTGTAGGCGTTGTCACCATCAATATGCCGAGAATTGCTTATCTTGCAACAGATAAAGAGGATTTCTTCCGCCGTCTCGATCATATGATGGATATTTCCGCACGTTCGCTTAAGATAAAGAGAACAGTTATCACAAGATTGTTAAACGAGGGGCTTTATCCTTATACAAAGCGTTATCTCGGCACCTTTGAAAACCATTTCTCAACTATCGGTCTTATCGGTATGAACGAGGTTGGTCTTAATGCAAAATGGCTGCACGCAGATTTGACTCATAAGGAAACACAAGAGTTCACAAAGGAAGTTCTCAATCATATGAGAGAGCGTCTGTCCGACTATCAGGAGGAATACGGCGATCTCTATAATCTTGAAGCGACACCTGCTGAATCCACGACATATCGTCTTGCAAAACACGACATCAGCAGATATCCCGATATTGTTACTGCAAGTGAAAAGGGAAATACACCTTACTATACAAACAGCTCTCATTTGCCTGTTGGTTATACAGAGGACGTATTTACAGCACTTGATATTCAGGACGAGCTTCAGACTCTTTATACATCGGGTACAGTGTTCCATGCATACTTGGGAGAAAAGCTTCCCGATTGGAAGTCTGCTGCAAATCTTGTCCGCAAGATCGCTGAAAATTACAGATTGCCTTATTATTCAATGTCACCTACATATTCTGTTTGCCGTGATCACGGTTATATTGCGGGCGAGAAATACGAATGTCCCACCTGCGGAAATGCAACCGAGGTTTACAGCCGTATAACAGGATATTACCGCCCTGTTCAGAACTGGAATGACGGTAAGATACAGGAATACAAGGAGCGTAAGGTTTACAATCTTATGAACTCTCATATGTCTCCTAACAGAGCTGAGATAATTGCAAAAAGCAAGGAGCAGAAAAGCACGGTGAAC
>JAFYLR010000076.1 GCA_017550115.1 Clostridia bacterium
GTACGTTGCGCTCGATACGATCATCATAGTCGGGATTCTCGGCGTGAAGTAAATATGCTTTCTTGTCGGGGAGATAGGTTATCGTCTTGAGCAGCGTTTCGGTTCCGTTTACAAGGACAACGGCATAGTCACCATCCCTGCAAGTGTTCTGCTCTCTCACGATAACGAGATCGCCATCGTCAACACCAATGCCGGTCATCGAATCGCCCTTTGCGGTAAGAATGAAAAACTTTCCGTCACCGACAAGCGCGATGGGGAGAGGAATGATCTCCGCTTCTTCTACATTCGGCTCGCTCGGAAGCCCGCAGGACACAGTAGAATCGTATCGAATCGCGGGAGTGGTTTCAAACATATTTCGAGAAAGATTCGTGCCGATACTGCGACGACCGTTGTACTCGATCTCTCCATGTTCTTTCATATCGGTGAGGTATCTCTGCACCGAGGTCTTGGAGATGCCCGTTCCTGCTGCGATGTCACGCACCGTCGGTGACTTACGGTTCTCCATAAAATATTCGTCTATAAACTCGCGGATTGCTTCCGCTCTTTCGGGACTCCACTTATTCATAAATGCCTCCAAATCACACAGGGTACAAATGTACCGTGTGGTAATTATAGCACACGAAGCAAAGTTTGTCAATGGGTTTTGAGAAAAATTCAAAAAAGAGAAAACGAGGTCGCGCTCTCGCACGGCCTCGTTACAAACTGATTATCAGAGGTAGGGTTCGAATAATATTCATGCATTTATGGAGCAATCAAGGAGACAAATGTATCTTTGATTTTCTTGTTTAAGTCACGCATGTTTTTATATTGCGCGACATCAATCTCGGCCACAACACGGTCATGAAGCTTGTCCGGTATATCTGAAGATACAAATTCTTCGTATTTGGATATAATTTGATTCACTCTAAAATGCACAAACTTTTTCTTATCTTCATCGGTAAGAAGATTGAACATACCCTTATAATCAAACCGAGATCTTAACTCCGGAGATATTTTACTCTTGAAGTTTTCTTTAGTGATATTTGAAGTAAAAACAATAATATAACCGCTTACGTCATACTCTTCAGCTTGAGAATTTACAATTTTACCATTCTCAAGAACATCAAGAAAGTAATTGAATACGGCATTATCGGCTTTCTCAAATTCATCTATAAGAATCAAACCAACATCGGATTCATGAACTCGTTTAAGTAGCTCACCGCCATCACTACCGATATAGCCTAACGGGCTTCCAATCAAACTGTTAAGTGCATCGTGACTACTGTAGTTTCCAAAATTGATTTTTGCTAATTTTGATTTGCTGCCAAGCGCCTTATGAATCGATCGTGCAACCTCGGTTTTGCCAACACCAGAATCTCCCATCAAAAAAAGTGAAAGAATCTTGTGTTCACCCAACTTGTTAAATACTCTGAACGAATTGACCAATCCTTTGAATTCTTCCTTGAATCGTTCGTGACCGTATAGTCTTGCATCAAAATTTTCAAAGAAACTTTCCAATTCTTGATCATCCAAATCGGTAATCTTTTTTACGGTGTTTGATTTTGTGTGAGGTTCTTCTGCTTTTTCTACAGACGATTCATCACTTTCAGCTTCCACATCAGAAAAATTATCAAATACATAGCGGAATATATATTTGATATCTGTCTCATAAGCTTTATCACAGATAAAAGTAATGTTTTCTCCAAATCCACCAAAGAGCTGCTCGAAATTTAGCAACTGTGAATCATTGGTTTTCACAAACCCGACAAGAGATGAAATATCTACATAATACTGCTGATACTCATCCAGCCCGTCGATTTTTTGAGAAGAAAGCAATTTGGACATGCTTAGGAACTCAAATCCGGATTCTGTCTGGGTGCTTTTGAAATTGAAGAATTGTTCCTTTGTATAGAAGAATAGCGTACTCACTCGATATCCTTCTTTCTTTTTGTTTTCTTGGGTTTTGATTCTGCATCCAAATTTAAGGATTTAATAACTTGCACTATCGCAAGAAGATCAATATAGTTATAATCTATACCGTCATCTTCACTTTTTAATTTTACTACTGTAGGTGCAGAATACTGGCTGTTGTGAACCTCAGTATCTGAATCAGATTCAGATACTTGCCCCAACTCTTGGAAAAACTCAAAGGAATTTTTCAGCCCATTAATTTTTGTTTTACCTTTATATATCCCGATTAGAGACACATTCCCGATGAATAGATCATCCACATTGTACAAATTTTCAAATTCACTTTCAAATGTGAGTGGAATCTTTATAAGGAGCTTTTCGTCGCTACCGCTTAACTCGCCCTTGAGTTTGTACGAATAGTCTTTAAACATAGAATTAAAAAGATTATTAATATCAAGCCCACCTGCTTCCGGCAAACGCATACCTTTGAAAGAACCATTGGAAAACATTTTTACGGTTCGCAGTTCCATTTCATTTTCAAGTGATAGAGACACATTGTCTATCCTAATAAGTTGCCCTTCCGTGATGTCATTAAAGCTTGTAGAAACAACCGCACATTTTTCTATAACTTCACTTAAAATTAGCGACTTGGTCATCGTGACCTTGAAATTTTCAAGAACTTTTTGGGAATCTAAGGATCCCGATTTGATGTCAGATCCTACCTCGGCATTAAATAGTTTCAAAAACTTTGTACCCATTTTTGCTTGCAATTCAGCATCAATGGTATCGCCTTGATTTGTCTCAATTGTTTCGTCAGTTTTGATGACATTACTTAACATCATTTTTATTTCATACACTTTTGAAAAGTTCAAGTAATAAACATTGAAAAGCAATATATAGCCTCCTTCCTATATGCTATCTTGATGCTCTTAAGCAGTTTTGATTTGAGAGAGTTTTAAAACTGAAGATTATAACCTTGGTTAAACATATCGAGGCAAATGTTAATTTGCGAATTGGTCAATCTTCTATTCAATAATTGTCTTCTTAGTTCAGTTTCTATAGCCGCCCTGTCTGTCGGGAAAACATCTGCAGTCGTATATCCCGCATATGTTCTAACTTCGAAATCATAATCATTTATCAGAGACAGAATGTATCCATTAGAATTGATACGACGCGTTATTCTACCAGTACCAGCGCTGCTACAAGCGTCTAAATCTCCGAGATTTGTTCCTAATGAAGACAATCTTCCATAATAGTGAATTCTACCTTCCTTATCCCATGCACCTTGTTCGTTGTTGCCCTCAACGTGAATCGAAATGTTGGCATATCGAGAATATGAATTCAAGTTGTCATAGTGATTAGGGTTGGAAAGATATCCCAAAGTAAAAGAATAACTTTCCCAAGAGTCGAACTTAACGCCTTTAAGTCCCCAACGAGGATTATTGGTTCTATAGTCCAATTTTACCATATCAGATTCTCCTTATGCTGCATAATGCACATTGATAGCGTTAATAACGGAGCAGAAATCCATATCTGTAATTTCCAGCACATCATCATTATCAAATCCGACATTGAGAACGAACAAGAAATTAGAGAACTCATAGATCTTTTCTGCCGCAACATCTGTTAGATTTTCGTGGATTCGATCCGCCTTAGAAAGCAACAACAAATGCTGATATTGTTCGTCAATTTCCTGCGTATGACCGTTTGGATGGGCATAATTCAAATGTTGTGTTGGAGTCAGTGCAATAATATTCTCCAAGTAATAGCAGATTTCGGGATATACTGCCTCGGGGAATATATGGTGCATATGTATTGCCTTATCGCGCAGATGAGCATCCTCAAGATGCTCTGTCTGTCCGTTACGGTTCTGATCGTTGAAAAGACGGAGGAATCTCTTTGCCTTTGCAGACTGATAATGGTAATATGCTTCGTTGACTTCCACGGGATGTGCTGTAGCATATTCTTTTCTTGTAACGCCTTTGGGCTTATCCGCATATACATCTCTAAAATTGTTGCGGTTATACATCAACATATCATAGGTAATGATCTGCTCAGATAATCTACCTTTTTCGGTGCCACAGGAATTGTTGAAGTATGCCAACGGGTTTAATACTTTAATAAAAATACGATTGCACTCTACAACGCCGTTGATTTTGGTATTATCAATTATGAAAGTAGAAAACGTTTCTTTAACTCGCTGATAAGTATCCTTTGTTTGTGCTGCAAAGAAATCCTCGAACACCGAATAGATTCCGCTATCTCGCAAAACTTTCTCTATATAGGTCTTCAAGAAAAACAGCGCATTACGCTCACGCAAAGCTATATATTCAAGAACCTCTAAATTGTTTACTTGATAGAAGTTTCTGTTTCCTCGCTTGGTTTTCTTCAAGACATTGGCGTTCGCCAGCATTTCCATCGGCTGTTGGAAGAATTTATCGTATTCGCTTCTTGCGGCTTCATTTTCTACACCGGGCTTTTTAAAAATAGCCTCAACATTTTCAACAGTATAATCATAATGCCATATTTCTGTTGAAGTAAAAATGCCATCTTCATCTTGCAATGCGTAATTATAGATGCAATCAGCCACAACAGTAACTACGTCTGCTGCACATTTCTGATCAATCCATCTACCATTGCCGCTTTTTCTTATGTCGTAATTATACTGATTACAAAAATCTATGATAGCTTGTTGTGTTAACATTTCATTCGCCTCTTTTCATTAGTTAAACATTGAAATCTGAATATTTTCTTGTTCATCCAGCTTTTCGGTGATAGGTACAGCCTTTTCGCTTTCGCGCAAAAGCCCGTAGAAGAATACAGAACAAGCATCCACATTCAGTGATCTGGTCTGATAATTCCTTGCCACTTGATAGAAATCTCTATATTCCTTGGTTGAGAAATATTCAAGCTGTTTATCCGTAGGAACGATTTGACCTTTAGGAATGAGAATTGCTAAAGAACCGTTGACAAGTGTATCCTTGGGCTTTTTCGCTACTCGAGGCTTATAAGTCATGTTGGGTGTCAGATAAATATCGTCTCTCTGTAGGTATTCAAACACAGCAAGCGATCTTGCCTCAGTGGAGGATATATAAGAATCATAATCTTCAACATCAAGCACATTCTTTCCATCATCGCTGATATTACGAGATTTCAAAACTCTAATATCTCCAGAATTGGACAAGAGTTTGTTTGTTATCTGCCTATCTCGAAACACTTTGAAAACGTTAAAATCCAACTGTTTGCAGACACTATCAAACGCCTCGTCACGATATATAATCCAGTAAGGGAGCTTTTTGTCAAAGATATACGTCTGCGCCTGTTCTATGTGAATACCATGCGTAAAAGAAAATACGCTGGTTTTCAAAGGCTTTACTTGATTGTTGATAAAAATCGCCAATGTTTCAACCAATACACCGGGAAATCCTTTTTCACCAAAATCAATAATACACTCAACAGCTTTTTCAGAAAGATACTCTCTTGTTTTTGCAAACTCCGGTGTATTAAGCAAAAACTTTGGGAAAACCAATGCCACATAATTTCCGATACTCATTGCTTTGTCAAGAAAAAACGAGCAGATATTAGTGGTATCCTTATTAATTGCCTTTTGACGATATACGTTCAACAAAGTGTTAGCAGATTTCATTTTGTAAAACGGAGGATTTCCTATAACATAATCGTATTTTTCATCAAAATCGTGGAGCAAAAAATCATCGGCGATATAATTGATCGTGCAATTTTGAGGAATGTCATAGTTCGTCAATATAAGCTTGGCTATCTCCAAACTATGTTCATCAATATCTACCACATCAAGAATGATGTCCTTGCCTTCGAATTTTTCCAAGATGAGTGGAATAAAATTGCCTACACCAACAGAGGGTTCAAGAATCCTTACCGTTTGATGATCGGTATCTGGCAATGCTTTCATCATTTCGGTGATGAGAGTCTTGCTGGTAAAAAAAGCAGCATTATCTGTACGGCTCGTGTTTGCCAATTCTGCTATTTTGCCCAATGTTGCAGCGGATAATGACATTTCGTTTTTGATGATAAAACTTTTAAGTTTTTCAACATCAGACAGCCCATACTCGTTTACGATTTTATTGATAGTCGCAGTATTTATAGGGGGATGTTTCAGAACAGTAGCAATCTTTTTAGCGATAGCCTGAAATATCGCTGTAGGAACAGCCTCTCCCAAAGATTGTCTGATCTTTATTTCTTCTTTTTTCAAAAAAGCTCTTTTCTTAGCGATCGGTAACAAATTAAGAGTTTTTAAATCATCTTCAACCCATTTGAAAGAGTATGGCACAGTCATCATCATCATCAGTTCTCTAATGCTGAAAACTCTATCATCGCTCGGATGAACAGTGTTCTGACTTGCAAGTTGGTCATTTCTTGTGTGGATACAAGGACCTATTTTATCCCAATACTGCCTCTTGTACTTATCCCCATTTTTTTGTTGGTTGATGACGATCTTACCGTCTTTAACTTGATGAGGTTTCTTGTTATCATCAGCGTTATCAAAAGCTGATTCACCCTCTTTGATACCGGATATCCACGCTCTCATATGTTCGGGATATACTCTAAAAGAATGGTATATGTCATTTTCATCTATCTCACCGAACTCTTTCAAAGGCTTCAAATCGCCGATTACTTGTCTAAGAGTCTTTTCCTCCACAAGATCAGGATAGAGTTCCAGCGGAGAAACTTCATCGGCATAATCTTTAGAAACACCAATAACAACAGTTCGCTGTCTGCTTGAACAAGCTCCATGATTTTTGAAGTTTATGATACGAGAGATATATGAATATTCTCCGCCCAAATTACTTTCGATAGCTTCAGAAATCGTTTTATTTACCCCATCAATGTCAGTACAGATGGTCTTCATAAAAGCGGGAACATTTTCAAAAATGAAAAATCGAGGATTGATCTGCTTTATAATTTTGATAGATTCAATAACTAAAGAATTTCTTACAATTTCCGTAGAAGTTTTCTTGTGATTTGCTACTGACATACCTTGACACGGAGGGGTTGCAATTACAACATCTATACGAGAAACTTTTTCTTTTTTCTTCCACAAATCAATTTGTGAATACAAGGCTTCTTTGGTTGACTCCTCGGTAATATCGCCGCAAATGTAGCCGCTGTCATACTTGCATTTGTTATTAAATCTCTGTATGTCTAATCTTCTGGTAATAAGCTCATTTGTTGCCACACACTCAAACTCTTCTAATTTGAAGCCATAGCATCCAATACCTGCACTACTAAATAAGCTTATATATGTAGGTCTATTGGCATTCATTATAATCATTCTCCTTCTTTTTAAAGCTTATTTTAGTTGGGGGTTATTTCCATAATATCATCGATGCCACAATTAAGAGCGGTACATATCTTAACAAGAACATCTGTTGTGACATTTTCGTTCTTACCGAGTTTAGCCATTGAGGCATGACTAATACCCGCTGCGACACAAAGATCTTTTTTCTTCATGTCTTTATCAATCAACAATTTCCATAGCTTTTTGTAACTTACAGCCATTATCAAACACCTCAGAAACAATATTTTATATGCGCCGAATTCAATTCACTGTTTCTTGAATCCGATTCTGCGTTCGCTGAATTTACATAATTATATCACATATAATATCTGCCGTCAATGAGTAATATGTAAATTTTTAGAATAATGTCGAAAATGCCGTGTGGACATTTTGTCCACACGGCAAAAGTTTTATATAGCTTCTTTTTCGCCTACAACGGCAAGCGCAATCCTCGCACCGAGTTTGAACGCATACTCAAATATTGCTGCTTCGCCAAGACTCATATACTCACTCCAACAATCGTGAAACTTTTCAAAGATCTCTTTCTGCTCGTCGGAAAAGCTTTTCTCCAAGTCTTCGTGATGACGCGACATATAGCCAAGAAGTTCTTTCATTTCCTTTGAATTGGTTCTGCTATCTTCTTGCGGTACTATGTTTCCGTGCCACAGTTCATTGATGATCGACCTCATTGACAGACCACCTCCTGCAAGATGATCTCCTCGGCAATTGATTTGATGTTATTCATCTCGCGTGTCCATTGAAGTGCATTGTGAGCCTTCAGAGTTTCGTCTATGCCGCGTTCTTGGGCAAGGCGAGGGATTATGGTGTCGAGCATTTCGTGAGCTTGCAGATCAATCTCGTGGAGATATTCATTCAAGCGTCCTTCGGTGAGCAATGTGGTGTAAGTTCCGCGACGATGCTTTTTCATAAAGTCAAGGCGTAAGTTTGCATACTTGCCAAGGGGATAATTGGTCTGTTCGGGGAGCGCAAGATCGGGGTAGTAAAGTCCGTTATGTTCGGTATAAGTAATTTCGTTTTTCATCGTAAATATCCTTTCTTAAAAATGTGTTTGTTTGGCATCAACTATCAAGGATATTTACTTAGGCGGTGCTCGGGCGTGATGCCAACAACAGTAGATTGACATCATATATCACCGAACACAAAAAGAAATCCGAACCCTTCGCCTACCGGCTTTGGGTTCGGATTTCTACTGTTTGGTGCGGGTGAAGGGACTTGAACCCCCACGTCGTTGACACTAGATCCTAAGTCTAGCGCGTCTGCCAATTCCGCCACACCCGCATTACCGTTTAATATTATACTGCATAGCATCAAATTTGTCAACAGAAAATTGATAACTTCTATTGACTGCAATACGTTTTCGGTGATATACTAATTCTATACAAACTTGGAGGTGGATTTTCAGGTGAAAGAAATAAAAAATGCTGAAATTATTTGTGTCGGAACAGAATTACTCTTGGGAGACATAGTAAATACAAACGCCGCATATATTTCAAGACGTCTTGCCGAGCTCGGAATATCACTTTATAATCAAACTGTTGTCGGAGATAATCCCGAAAGGTTAAAAAATGCTCTGCATCAAGCAGCAAGCCGCAGTGACCTTATAATAATGAGTGGCGGCCTTGGCCCGACTTATGATGATCTGACAAAAGAAACGACAGCCGAATTTTTCGGAAGAAAGCTTGTAAGAAACAACTCCATAATCGATAGGCTACGTGCGTATTTCGCAGAAACGGGCCGCACAATGACAAGCAATAACGAAAAACAAGCGGACGTTCCCGAAAACAGCTTTGTCTTTGTCAATAATTACGGAACCGCACCGGGAATATGTATCGAGGATACGACAAGCGGAGTTACGGCAATAATGCTCCCGGGGCCTCCGAGAGAGCTTGAGCCGATGTTCGCAGAAGAAGTTATGCCCTACCTTGCATCAAGAAGCTCTTCCGTGCTTGTGAGTAAAAATATACACATTTTCGGAATGGGCGAATCTGCGGTTGAAAGCATTTTAAGTTCTCTTATGAAAAATTCCAAGAATCCCACTATCGCCCCTTATTGTATTGCGGGCGAGGTCAGGTTACGTATAACGGCAAAAGCCAAAGATAAAGAATCTGCATCTGCTATGTGCGACAAAATGGTGGAAAAGGTGCTCGAAACCGAGGTAAAAAATGCCGTTTACGGTATTGACTGCGATTCTATTGAGGAGATACTTGTATCCCGGCTTATTGAAAGCGGCAAAAAGATTGCCGTTGCCGAATCCTGCACGGGAGGACTCATAGCCAAACGAATAACAGATATTTCAGGTTGCTCCGAGGTCTTTCTCGGCGGTGGTGTCACTTACGCAAACAGTGCAAAAGAGGAGCTTTTGGGTGTCAGCCATAGCTCTTTAGAGAAATACGGTGCCGTTTCGGAACAGGTTGCTATCGAGATGGCGCGTGGAGTAAGAGCTTCACTTCACAGCGATATAGGAATATCAACAACAGGCATCGCAGGTCCCACGGGGGGAACTCCCGAAAAGCCCGTCGGCACGGTATATGTCGGTGTTTCAAGCGAAAAAGGTGAATATGCAAAGCTACTTCATCTTTCTTCAAATCGTGACAGAGCTTATATCCGTACTCTTGCCGCATCAAACGCGCTCTATGCAGCACTTGGCGAAATATAAATAACAAAAAAACGTTGCACCTCTCGGTGCAACGTTTTTTAATGCCTTTCCTTGGGTTCTCGGCTTTTATTTACGAAATATAATATCAGGTCAAACGTTACCATAATAAGATTAAGAACGTAAAAGAATAGCACGTACCACTTATCCGAAAATTGTGCCATATAACTCGGATTTGTCAGCTTTGATATAATACCTGCCACATAACCAAAATCGATAAGACAGAGGAAAAGCAAGCTCTTGCCTTTAGTCGAGCGAGTCTTTATAGACTTGGCAACGTTAAAAGGCCATGATGCCCCAAAGCTTACTATCATAATAATTTCTAAAATTTCCGACATTTCAACCTCATCTCAATTTAATCTTCAAAACGTTCTGCAACGTCCTTCAGATATTTCATTATCGGCAAATGCTGAGGGCATACTCCTTCACACTGGCCACATTCGATACAAGCACTCGCACGTCCGAAAGTTTTTATAAGATTATCATAATATTCTTCCTGAGCCGTCCAATCGCCTTTATCCTCTAACTTGTCCGCATTATAAAGAGAAAAATATTGAGGAATAGCTATATTCATAGGGCAGCCGTCTGTACAATAATTACAAGCGGTACAAGGGATATCCGTACCCGAATTTATTATGCTCACAGCCCTCTCGATAATTTTTTTCTCTTGCTCTTCCAAAGGCTTAAACTCTTTCATATATCCCATATTATCAAGGAGCTGTTGCATATTGCTCATACCCGAAAGCACGACCATAACGTTATCAAGACTTGCGGCAAACCGTATAGCCCACGACGGCACCGACATCTCGGGAGCATAGCTCCGAAACAATCTTTCAACAGGCTCGGATACATTTGCAAGCGTACCCCCCTTAACAGGCTCCATAACTATAACAGGAACACCGTGTTTGGTCGCTACCTCGTAGCATTTTCTCGATTGAATTCCCTCGCTGTCCCAGTCTATATAGTTTATCTGGAGCTGTACGAACTCAACCTCGGGATGCTCACAAAGAATTCTATCAAGCAGGTCTGCTCCATCATGGTAAGAGAATCCGATATGCTTTACAAGTCCCTGATCTTTTTTCTCTGCAAGCCATTCAAAACAATGGAATTTTGTATATTTCTCATAATTATCTCTGCCGATAGCGTGCAGCAGGTAATAGTCAAAATACTCCGCCCCCGTCTTCTTCATTTGCTCAAAGAAAACCTTGTCTCTGTCGGACTCTTCCTTTATAAAAGATGAATGGAGCTTTGTGGCAAGAGTAAATGTATTTCTTTCGTGTCGGTCTATGAGGACTTCCTTTACTGCACGTTCACTTGAAAATCCGCAATACATCCAAGCGGTATCAAAATATGTAAATCCCTGCTCGATGAAGCTATCGACCATCTGTTTTGTCTGCTCAATGTCAATGCTTGACTGATCGTTCGGATCAAGCAACGGCAGTCTCATAAGTCCAAATCCAAGCTTTTTCATCACGGCCTCCCAAAATAACATAATTTTATATAATTATATAGTCAACGGTCAAAGGTTGGCAACATTTATGCTGTTAACTTTTTGTTAATTTGCTTAAATATCAGTCAAAAAACGTCGTTTTATTCAGAAATTTTGTAAAAATTCTGAATTTAACAAAAAAAATGCAAAATAGGTCTTTCAAAATTGCTATTTAGGGTGTATAATAGTGTAAAAGTATAATAAGGAGACATATTATATGGCAAAATTTATTAACGAAGCATCACACACCTTCAACGAATACCTTCTCATTCCCGGGTATTCTTCAAGCGAATGTATCCCCGCAAACGTAAGTCTTAAAACCCCGCTTGTTAAGTATAAAAAGGGCGAAACCCCTAAGATAACTATGAATATCCCTATGGTTTCGGCTATCATGCAATCGGTTTCAGGTGACAGACTTGCAGTTGCTCTTGCTGTTGAGGGCGGTGTGTCTTTTATATATGGCTCGCAGTCTATCGAAGATGAAGCCGCTATGGTAAAAAAAGCAAAGAACCATAAGGCGGGATTTGTTGTCAGCGATTCAAACCTTTCACCCGAGTCAACTTTAGCGGATGTTATAGCTCTTAAAGAAAAAACCGGACATTCCACCGTTGCCGTTACCGAAAACGGTAAAGCAGACGGAAAGCTCGTCGGCATTATCACAAGCCGTGACTACCGTGTCAGCCGTATGTCTCCTGATGTAAAGGTTCGTGATTTCATGACTCCTTTCGATAAACTCATAACCGCAAAAGAAGGAACAACTCTTAAAGAGGCGAACGATATAATTTGGGATAATAAGCTCAATTCTCTGCCTATTATAGATGATGACGGAAAGCTTGTTTATATGGTATTCCGTAAAGACTATGATACTCATAAGCAGAATCCGAACGAGCTTCTCGATTCTGACAAGCGTTATGTTGTCGGAGCAGGTATAAACACTCGTGACTACGCAGAAAGAATTCCCGCACTCATTGAGGCAGGAGTTGACGTTCTCTGCATAGACTCCTCCGAGGGCTTCTCCGAATGGCAGAAACGCACGATCGAATGGGTAAGAGAAAATTACGGCGACGACGTTAAAATAGGTGCCGGCAACGTAGTTGATGCAGCAGGATTTAGATTTTTGGCTGATTGCGGTGCTGACTTTATCAAGGTTGGTATCGGCGGCGGTTCTATCTGTATCACAAGAGAAACAAAAGGAATCGGTCGCGGTCAGGCTACAGCTCTTATTGAAGTTTGTGCTGAAAGAGATAAATATTTTGAGGAAACCGGAATTTATATTCCCGTCTGCTCGGACGGTGGTATCGTTTATGACCACCATATCACTCTTGCACTTGCTATGGGTGCAGACTTTGTAATGCTCGGCAGATATTTCGCAAGATTTGATGAAAGCCCCTCAAATAAAGTAAGTATCGGCGGTACATACTATAAGGAGTACTGGGGAGAAGGCTCGGCAAGAGCAAGAAACTGGCAGAGATACGACCTTGGCGGCGACAAAAAGCTCTCCTTCGAGGAAGGCGTCGATTCTTACGTTCCTTATGCAGGAAGCTTAAAGGATAACGTTGCTATGTCGCTCGCAAAAGTTAAGTCCACTATGTGTAACTGCGGTGCACTTACTATCCCCGAGCTTCAGGAGAAGGCTGTTCTAACGCTCGTTTCGGCAACGAGTATCGTTGAGGGCGGAGCACACGACGTAATACAGAAAGAAAAGAGCAACACTATTAAGTAATTCTTATTTTAAGGAGTTTATTATATGAGTTCAAATATCCGTCCAGATTCTATGGAAAGAATCACAACAAAAGCTCTGGCAGAAAAATTCATTGAAGAGCAGGTAGCCGCAGTAAGAGAGCAGGTCGGCACAAAAAAGGTACTTCTTGCACTTTCAGGTGGTGTTGACTCCTCTGTTGTTGCCGCACTTCTCATCAAAGCCATAGGCCGTCAGCTCGTTTGTGTTCACGTGAACCACGGTCTTATGCGTAAAGACGAATCCGAAAACGTAATAAAGATATTCGGAGAAGAGCTCGACGCTAATCTTATATACGTTGACGCAACAGACCGTTTCCTTGATCTTCTCGCAGGAGTTTCCGACCCTGAAAAGAAGAGAAAGATAATCGGTGCTGAATTTATAAACGTATTTGCAGACGAAGCAAGAAAGCTTGAGGGCGTTGAATTTCTTGCACAGGGCACTATATATCCTGACATTCTCGAGAGTGTAAAGGCTGCAGAGGGTAAGAAGGCTGTCAAGAGCCACCATAACGTCGGCGGACTTCCCGAGGATCTCAAATTCAGTCTTGTTGAGCCTATCAAGCTTCTTTTCAAGGACGAAGTAAGAGTTGTGGGCGAAGCACTCGGTCTTCCTCATGCTATGGTATATCGTCAGCCATTCCCGGGTCCCGGACTTGGCGTAAGATGCCTCGGAGCTATCACACGCGACCGTCTGGCAGCGCTCCGTGAAGCAGATGCCATTCTCCGCGAAGAATTCGATAAATGCGGTCTTGCTGAAAAGGTTTGGCAGTACTTTATTGCCGTTCCGGATATAAAAAGCGTTGGTGTTAAGGACGAAAGCAGATATGAAGGTTGGCCCGCTATCATTCGCGCCGTTAACACAAAGGACGCTATGTCTGCAACAATCGAAGAGATACCCTACCCCGTTCTTCACAAGATAACTGATAGAATAACACACGAGGTAGAAGGCATCAACCGTGTACTTTTCGACCTCACTCCCAAGCCGATCGGCACAATAGAGTGGGAATAATACACAACCCTCGAAAAAGTGAATTGGAAATATTTTCATAAAATTTAAGTCATACGGAGAAACAATTATGATTACCATTCATATGTGGGACAAAATTCCTGGGCTATGTGAACAAGAACCTGTTCTTGAGTATTTTCCTGCCGAGAATAAAAAAACCAATGCTACATGTATAATTTTTCCAGGCGGAGGATATGCAGCTCGCGCCCGTCATGAAGGCCGCGGATATGCTCAATTTCTCAACAGAATTGGCATGGACGCTTTTGTGTGTCAATATCGATGTGCTCCACACAAATTCCCCCTACCGTTGCTTGATGCAAGGCGGGCAGTTAGATACGTCCGTTCTCACGCCGAAGAATACGGTATAAATCCTGAAAAAGTTGCTGTAATGGGTTCATCTGCAGGTGGTCATCTTGCAGCTATGATTTCAACATACCGCGATCCTATTGATTTTGAGGATATCGACGATATAGACAAACGCTCTCCTATTCCGAATGCAACTATACTATGTTATCCGGTCTGCCATAAGCCTGATGAGCTCAATATAGCTCATGTCGGAAGCTTCTATAATCTTCTTGGTCAGGATGCAAATTTTGAAAAGTATTCACCCGACTTATTGGTGTCTGGTTCTACGCCTCCCGCATTCATTTGGCACAATTCAGACGATGATGCTGTTGACGTGCGCAATTCGTATTTGTATGCATCCGCACTCCGTGTAAATAATATAAACCATGAAATACATGTTTTCCCAAAAGGCGGACACGGTCTTGGTCTAGCTTATAATGATCCTCATGTTGCACAGTGGTCAGGCCTTTTGAAAAATTGGTTTACATATATGAGTTGGTTGGAATAAAATAAGGTAAACTTAATATGGTCCATAGAGCAAAAAATTCTGGCGAAAATTCGCCAGAATTTTTTGCTTTTTATTAAACTTTAACAAAGACAATTTTCCCATCATCAACCTTTGCTTTGAGCTTATCCCCCGTCTGTATCTTCCCATCAAGCATATTAAGCGAAAACGTGTCCTCAACCATACGTACTATCGCACGGCAACATGAAGATTTATCCCTTTTTCGCCTACTCTTGTTTGTTAAAAACAAAAAACTTTTTCAAATTGTTGTAACGTTTTTGATAAAACAATCTCTAATTAACGAAAGCAGGTGAAGATGATGATTAAATTACGGGAAGCGAAATATTGCAATCTAAAACTTTTCTTGATTTTTCTTGTTATATACGGACACCTGATTGAGACGAAAATTTGGGAATCAAGCATTCTTATGGTACAATATAAATGGATATATCTATTCCATATGCCATTGTTTAGTTTCTTGTCGGGACTTTTCATAAATCGAGAAAAAGACTGCAGAGTTCAAATGGCAAAAATATTTCCATTATACATACTTTTGCAAACGGTTGCTTTTTTGATTGAGAACAGAATGGTTAAGCCTTTAACACCGTGGTGGTATTTGTGGTACTTGTTCAGCTATTCTATATGGCTTGGCTTAGCATGGCTATGGTTTAGATTTTGTAAAGGAAAATGCAAGATCTTTATTCTCATATGTTCGATTATCATAGGATGCCTTGCGGGATTCGTTCCATATATTGGACGTGAATTTTCATTATCAAGGACATTGGTTTTCTTTCCACATTTTTGGGCAGGAGTAATCTCAAAACCATCATTCAACTGGAAAAAGCTCAGATTATTTGGAATTTTTGCATTCGCAACCGCCCTGATTGTAATGTTTTATATAGGAGGCAAAATCCCGGTTGCGTTTTTATATCAAGCTTCACCATATGGAAACGAAAAAGAGGTTTTTCTCCGAATGATTTGTTATTTTCTTGCCGGAATGCTTGGTCTGTTTTTATTGACCGTTTCACCAAACGGTAGATTGCCTTTTACAAAGATGGGAGCAAATACAATGCCCGCATATTTGCTTCAGGCTCCAATCGTATTATATTTTAGAAAATTGGATTTTCCGTGGCATTTTAATATCGCAATCGCTGTTGCATTTTTATGTATAATATATATGGTGACAAGATGGCACGGAGCTTTATATGGAATCGTTTCCGAAGAGAGGAGGGTAACAGTTGGCAACCTTTCAACAAATCTATGAAGAACAAGCTCAGCCGGTTTATCGGTTCCTATTATCTCTGACGGGCAAAGATGATTTAGCAGAGGAGCTTTTATCAGAAACTTTTTATCAAGCATTTCGGCACATAGACCAATTTGAAGGACGTTGTTCTTTATACACATGGTTGTGTCAAATAGGAAAAAACGCTTGGATCAAGGAGTGCCGAAGGAATAACAGGTATAGAGAAATCTCTTTAGATGACTTATCTATCCCGGATGACAGTCCAACACCGGAAGAACAAATCATAAACAAAGAACTTTATTGTAAGGTTCTAAAAGCATTGCAGAATTTGCCTGACACATACCGAGATGTCTTTATACTGCACACTCTCGGTGAAGTAAAATTGAAAGAAATCGCAAGTATATACAGTAAGACAGAAAGTTGGGCACGAGTTACATATTTCAGGGCAAAACAACAGATTGCACAGGAGGTTATGAAATGAGGATTAATTGTAAAGTCATAGAGGACTTATTGCCGCTATACTCGGATAACATATGTTCTGATGAGAGCAGAAAACTGCTGGAAGAACATCTGCAAGAATGCGACAAATGCAGATCATTGATTAAAAATATGGATCTTATTCAAATAACGCATATTAAAAAAGATGAAACGGAAAAAGCAGCAATTATTAAAAAAGGATTTAAGAAGATTCATAAGCGTTGGATAGCATCACTTATCGCTGTTTTTATGCTTATTCCGGTAATCTTCTGTGGGATATTAGCATACAATTCGTATCGTGACACCGGAATCACTTTTTCTAATTTTGATGATATATATAGATGCTACAAATATTTACACTACATTAAAGATGGCAAATATGAAGAAGCTGCTAAAATGGTTGACTTTTCTCATAACGAATATCTTCTTGTGGACAGTGTCGCTCATATGACATTAGAAGAGTATCAACAGTATATGAAAGAAAAATTTATAATGAAACTGAAGGAATACAAAGAACTTGGTATTTCTATCAGCAATATTCGCTTTGATGATGCCTACAGAATTGATAACGGAACATGGCAAGTTGCAATGTCATTTGATGAAATATATCCGGATGGAAGCAAACAAAAAATAATTGCCAATATGAACGCAGAAACAATGTATGCAGGGGCATATTCTCATCCTGATAACAGCAAAATCGAACGCGATGATTATCTGGATGCCATTCTTTGCCTTTATAGCGAGGATGGAACTGTGTGGTACAAAGATTTTACCGTTACCTTTGAATTAGAAGAAGGCGAAAAAGCAATTATCCGCAGAAATAAAGCTAATTCAAACTTCAAAGGTGTCTTTAACATTACATACGGAACCGGAATAGCAATGATAGATGAGCCGTATTTCAAACATATTTTTGAAAGTTCGGTTCCCGGAAAATATTCGGTTATAACTTATGAGCCTGATGGAACGACAAGATTTCTTACTTATGAAGAAATTGACATTGAAATCATTCAGTACAACAACTAATGTGAACTCAAACGTTCAATTACAAAAGAATGCTCTGGCGAGATTTCGCCGGAGCATTCTTAATTTTCTATTAAAATTTAATGAAGATTATCTTTCCGTCATCAACCTTTGCTTTGTGCTTATACCCCGTCTGTATCTTCCCATCAAGCATATTAAGCGAAAACGTGTCCTCAACCATACGTACTATCGCACGGCGGAGTGGTCTTGCACCGTACAGAGGATCAAAGCCTTCTTTTGCAACAAGTTCTGTTACAGAATCGTCAAAGCTCAGCTCAATCCCCATATCAGCCACTCTCTTCGCAACCTCGCTTAGCATAAGTGAGGCAATAGAGCAAATATTTTCATGGGAAAGCTTATTGAAGATGATAATATCGTCAACACGGTTGAGAAATTCCGGTCTGAAAGTGGATTTCAGGGCGTTCATAATAACCTCGTCATGTTTCTTCTGCTCATCTTCTCCTGCATTAGATTCTATGAAACCAAGAGCCCTTTTCGCTCCCCCAACATCCGAAGCTCCTGCATTTGATGTCATAATAATTATGGTATTTTTGAAATCAACTTTTCGCCCCTGTGAATCGGTCAGGACACCGTCCTCAAGCACCTGAAGCATAATGTTGAACACGTCAGGATGCGCCTTCTCTATCTCGTCGAAAAGAACTACGGAATACGGATGGCGACGTATTTTTTCGGTCAGCTGTCCGCCCTCCTCAAAGCCAACATAGCCGGGAGGTGAACCGATGAGCTTTGAGACACTGTGCTTTTCCATATATTCAGACATATCAAGTCTTATCATAGCATTTTGATCTCCAAACATAACGTCGGCAAGTACCTTTGTAAGCTCGGTTTTACCCACACCAGTAGGGCCTATAAATATAAATGACCCTATGGGACGATTTGGGTTCTTGAGTCCTATTCTTCCCCTTCTTATCGCCTTTGCGATCGATGCGGTTGCCCTGTCCTGTCCGATAACACGCCCCTTTAAGATCTCCTCTAAGTTTTTGAGTTTTTCGCTCTCCTCTTCTATAAGTTTACTTACGGGTATGCCGGTCCACTGAGTGACAATATCGGCAATATCACTTTCGGTAACGGCATGACTGTATTTATCATTTTGCTTTTCCCATTCCGACTTTTTCGACTCATATTCCTCTTTGAGACGCTTTTCCTCATCTCTCAAATTTGCCGCACGCTCAAAATCCTGTTCACCTATAGCTTCTTCTTTATCGTGCGAAATAGCCTTCAGCCTATCCTCGACCTCTCGAACGTTATCAGGGGAAGTAAAAGCGGATATTCTTATTCTCGATGCCGCCTCGTCAACAAGATCTATCGCCTTATCGGGCAAAAATCTGTCGGGAATATAGCGTTTTGAGAGATTTACTGCCGCTTCGATTGCCTCATCGGTGATCTTCAGCTTGTGATGTGCCTCGTATTTATCGCGCAAACCTTTCAAGATAAGAATAGATTCCTCGGGGGACGGTTCGCTCACCATAACCGATTGGAAACGACGTTCAAGAGCCGCGTCCTTTTCGATGTGTTTACGGTATTCGCTGATGGTAGTTGCACCTATGACCTGCATCTCTCCCCTTGCAAGAGCGGGTTTTATAATATTCGCGGCATCGACGGCACCTTCTGCCGCCCCTGCTCCGATTATAGTATGGATTTCGTCTATAAAAAGAATTATCGACGGGTTTTTCACCACTTCATTCATCACACCTTTAAGGCGTTCTTCAAACTCTCCTCGATATTTTGCTCCCGCAATCATTGAGGGAATATCAAGTGCTATTATCTTCTTTCCTTTGAGCGTTTCGGGAACATTGCCGTCGATGATCTTTTGAGCCAGTCCCTCGATAACGGCAGTTTTTCCCACGCCCGGCTCACCGATAAGGCAAGGATTATTTTTTGTTCGGCGAGAAAGTATCTGAATTACTCGTTCAGTCTCCTTATCTCTACCAATTATAGGATCTATCTTCCCTTCTTTAGCAAGAGAGGTCAAATCTCTGCCGTAAGAGGAAAGCGTTGGTGTTGATTTTGACTCTTTTTTGCCTGAAGTTCCTCTCTGTGCAGAAGATGGGGAGACCTCCTCTCGAAGATTTTTTGAGGCACCGCCTACCTCGCCAAAGAAATCTACTATAGATTCTTTAAGCTCCTCTGTTCCGACACCCATATCCTCAAGTATCTTAAAGGCAACGCAATCCCCCTCTTCAAGAATAGAGAGCAGCAGATGCTCCGTTCCTATATATCCCTGCCCATAACGCATAGATTCATATGCCGAGCCTTCTATTATCTTCTTGGTTCTCGGAGTCATATCAGATGCTGTAACATAGCTTTGAGCGCCTGTTCCTGCCATTTCGACAACAGCATTTCTTACGCTATCTTCGTTTACTCCGAATTTAGCAAGAAGCTTTGCGGCAACGCTGTCCGCCTCTCCTAAAAGTGCTAAAAGCAAATGCTCCGAGCCTATATATGTGTGTCCCATTTCCCTTGCCAAGCTAAGCGAACGATTTAAGGTGTTCTGTGCCTTTTGTGTGAAACGGTTCATTAAACATACCTTCTTTCTTTAATCTTTTTCAGCAAAGAGCCTTTCTTATATATTCCGCCCTTGCTCGATCTCTTTCTGCTTCACCCCTCGGGTTTTCCTCGAGCGAAAGAGTAAGCGTTGCGGGCAAAGTTTCAATTAGAATATTGCCCAACATCGCATAGCTTATATTCGCTGTAATTCCAAGTGCGATACCAAGTCTTATGTTCGCAAAATGTTCTGCCAGCTCCTCTGATGACATCATATGTGCATATCTGAGAATACCCTCGGAGCGCAAGATACGGTCACGTAGCCTCTCAAGGTTTTCTCCTCTGATACTGCTCCTTAATTTTCTTTCCTGTTCATTTATCTGAGAAATAACGTCGCTTAACTTTTTCAGAGTTTCTTCTTCTGTCATTCCAAGCGTGACCTGATTTGATATCTGATAAAGGCAGCCCTTTGTCTCCGAGCCTTCTCCATACATTCCGCGTATAGTAAGTCCTATTTTGGACAACTGTGATGCTAAAACACCTATTCTGTCTGCCATCGTGAGTGCAGGCAGGAACATCATAACAGACGCTCTCATTCCCGTTCCGAGATTAGTAGGACAATGCGTCAGATATCCGAGCTTCTCATCATACGATATTTCAAGTGCGCGATCAAGAAGATCATCATACTGACAAGCGATTTTATACGCTTCGTTGAGAGCCAATCCGGGTAATATACTCTGCAAACGAATATGATCCTCCTCGCATATCATTATCGCACTTCCCGTAGTTTCATTCATAAGAAGTGCGTGCGGAGTTTTTTTGATTGCAAACTCACGGCTGACATAACGCTTTTCGACATATGAGGCCGCCTCGGTATTCGTAATATCCGAAAAGTCGATTTTAGTAAATCCCTCACCCAAATATACGTCCGACACTTTGGATATTATCTCTTTTGCTCCCTCCCCCGAAAGCTTTGAAGCGAAGGGATAACCGGATATATTTCTTGCAAACCTCACTCTTGAGCTGATCACCGTGTCAAAATCATTACCTATTTTGTTATACCAAGCCATATACGTCACCTCATTTGTTGTTCTCAAGCTCTTTTATCTTATCACGCAACGTCGCCGCTTTTTCAAAATCCTCTTTTGAAATTGCGTCTTTAAGCTCTTGACGCAACATCTTTATCTCATTATATCTTGCGTGTTTTTCTCTGTATGCTTCCGGAACTCTGCCGGTGTGCCTTGCATTACCGTGAATAGAGCGGATAGTAGGCTCAAGCTCACTTGAGAATGTTTTATAACACTCTCCGCACCCTGCCTTTCCGTTTTTTTGCAGGTCACGCAAGGTCGAACCGCAAGCCGAACAAGATTTTGGGGCATTTAGATGCATCGATTGTTCCCCCAAGGAAAAAAGACTTCCAAAAAGGCTATCATGCAACTGGGTTATGGGAGAAGAAAAACCGAAAGATTCGAAAAGATTTTCACTCGGCAGCTCCCCCGATTTTTTCAACTCTTCAGCACAGGTCTGACAAAGAGCGTAACTGCGTCCTTTACCGTTAATATTTTCCTCGTAAAATACAGAAGCATTATTCTTTTTGCATTTTTCGCATAGCATTTCAAAAAACATCCTTTCCGTTATGTAATCGTCTTTACTACTGTTATTTTAACCCATAAGGGCAAGAATTATATGTCGGAATATGTCTGCGCGAACTTTTTCTCTGAACGAAGCGGGAATTGACGCGAGCGCCGCAGTCGAGAGAGCGTTGTACATCATTGCATATTCCCTTTCGGTTATTATAGAATTTCCGAGTAGGTTTTTAAGGTAAGCCGCCGTTTCGTTTTCGTCGATAGAATCACCTATTGCATAGAAAAAGTGCATCAGATATTCATTTTTATGCATTTGCTTACGGACTATTTTTATACAACCTCCGCCGCCCCTTCTACTCTCAATTATATATCCACGCTCAGGGGTAAAACGAGAGGTTATAACATAGCTTATCTGACTCGGAACGCAACCAAGCTTTGTTGCCATCTCGTTTCTGCGTAATTCAAGCGAACCGCCCTCCTCATCAAGCATTTGTTCTATAAGCCTTGCAATATTATCTGCGAGCATATTTATTTCCTCTTTTCTTCGATTTCGTTTTGACTTTCTTTGACCTTTACTGTAATAAGTATAACCCGAAAGTCAAAGAAAGTCAAAGTCAAAGAAAGTCAAAACCGAATAACCGCCGCAGATTTTAGACGATTATTTCGATTTATCCCCTTGTTTTCTCGTTTTCTCTCGTTTTTTGCCTTTCAAGCGGCATATTCCATATGCTGAGATAACCGTATGACACCGGAACGTTTTTACATACAAGAGTATCATATCCCGCACATTCCGCTTCAACGTCAAAAAAACTGCGATATTCTTTTACATCTCCTTTTTGAAAATTTATAATAGATGTACACCCATTCTCTTGTGTTTTTGATTGTTTTATCTGAATTCCCTCTCTATCAAAAATTTTGACCGTAGCACCATCAAGCCCAATACCGCATCCGGATACCGTAACCTTTATTATAAGCCGTCCAAAATCATCATTTTTCATGCCAAAACCCTCCCATTATTCTGTAATAATGTATGTTTTTTTCTTTTTGATGGTTAACTTTCTTTTTTCCTCTTGACGAACAGGGAAAAAAGTGTTATAATTGTTTCGTTGCCGGTGTGATGGAACTGGTAGACGTGACGGACTCAAAATCCGTTGATGGCGACATCGTGTGGGTTCGAGTCCCACCACCGGCACCAAAAAAATCACTTTTGTCGCTTGACAAAAGTGATTTTTTTATTTTGACTATATTTTCAAAGAAAACGGAATGTGATATGAAACACAGCTATAAAAATTATTTAATAAATTTGATATTCCCTGCTTTTATATTCGGCTCTCTTACGGGCGTCTTAACTGCACTCGTCGTTACGCTTTATAAGACATGTGCAAAATACGTAATACAATTCTCGGAGATAGGATATCATTTCCTGAAATCACATTTGTATTTTGTACCGATATTTATAGCATTGCTTTTCGGTGCAGCCTATCTTTTTACTCTTATATATTCAAAGAACCCAACTCTTCGCGGCGGAGGAATCCCCACGTCAATAGGTGTACTTCGAGGAATCGTAACGTTCAAATGGCTCAGAAATCTTATCGGTGTATTCTTTTTATCTCTTTCCTCATTTTTAATAGGCGTTCCCTTGGGAAATGAGGGACCGTCGGTACAGATGGGTACAGCCATTGGCCGAGGAAGCGTGTTTGCATCGCAAAAAAAGCACAGAGCTTGGGACAGATATTCTATGACGGGCGGTGCTTGTGCCGGATTTTCAGTCGCTACGGGTGCTCCTATTTCGGGAATTATGTTTGCACTAGAGGAAGCTCATCAACGCATATCCCCTATGATAATTATCGTGTCCTCAACCTCCGTAATGTTTGCCTACATAACTACAGAAATATTAAAATCGATATTTAATATAAACGTAGCGCTTTTCGGAGAGCTTCAGCTTATATCTCTTTCGATAAAGGATATTTGGATACCTATCGCAGTAGGACTTGCCATGGGAATTTGGGCAGTGCTGTTTTTGAGATATTATAACCTCATAAATAAATTTTTCAATAAAAAGCTCAAAAAAACATCTGCTAAGTATAAAATATTCTTTGTTTTTCTTATAACTTTGCTTCTCGGACTTTGCTCGTATTCCTTTATTTCCACGGGACACGAGCTTATCATTGCACTTTTTGACGGCAAGACCGCCATATATATGTTGGTTCTTATATTGATAGTCCGGTCCACCTTGACGCTCTGTGCCAATTCAAACGGTGTAACAGGAGGAATGTTTGTTCCGATACTTGCCTTGGGAGCAGTTTTATCATCTATTCTCGGCAAAACAATGACCGCTCTTTTCGGTCTTGGAGAAAATTATTACACTATCATTCTCGTGCTCGGAATCTCCGCCTGCATCTCCGGAATGATGAAAATGCCGCTTACTGCTATCCTCTTTGCACTTGAAGCGTTGTCGTGTTATGAAAACATACTCTATGTAATAATCGTTTGCGGCATAACGTTTGTTGTAACTGAAATTTTCGGTGCAAAATCTATCAATGACAGTGTTCTTGAAAATCGCATGAAGGATCTTAACGATGATACGGCATTAAAGGTTATAGATACCTTTGTTACAGTTCAAGAGGATTCCTTTGCGGTAGGCAAACAGATACGCGATATCTTTTGGCCCGCCAATCTTTTTGTTCTATCTCTTAGGCATGAAACTCACGGAGCCGAGATCGACGAGCACGGTGGAACGACCATAAGCGTAGGTGACATTCTGCACGTCAGATATTCAACCACCGATGAAGAAAACACAAAAGCAGAGCTTACTGCCATTGTAGGCGATCAAAACTATTGTGAAAACGAAACAGATATTATCTGAAATCAATAACAAAAAGACCTCCAGATCTGGAGGTCTTTTTATTATATTATTTGTAATTTATCACCGTGTCATCGGGGAGCTTCATCGCCACCTTGAACCAATACATATGGTATGGGTCATCGTACGGCATCGTATATTTGTGTGTTCCATTCGGCAGATATTTCTGCTCTAAAACACCCTCTCCCTCTAAACTCGATCTCTCTTGATATTCGGATAGTAGTCTCGCATTTTCCTGATGAACGGTATAATTCTCGGAATATCCCGCATAGTTAAAGGTGAGCATATCAAGCATAAGAAGCGCCAAGATAAGTACCGCAATCCTTGGAGCTGTTTTTTTGAGCCTCGGCAAAAACGCACATACAAACATAGCCGCAAGAAGTATTATAAGTAATGAAGATATAAGCCAACCCAAGTCTGAGACAAAAGTGACAGAAGCCGAGAGCATAAGACAAGGAATAATCGGTCTGTCCGATATATTTACGCAAAACGCTGTTGGTATTATAAGAAAAATAACAGAAACGATAACCGTCCTCGGTCCCATTTCGGGAGAGATGAGCATTGCCGCCTGAACGGCAGCGGACATAACTATAAAAAACGGTACAGTATAATTTTTACCTTTCAAAAATACGGTTATGCTCCATATAATATCAAGTGCAAAGACTGCAAAGGTGAGTATCACCGATATTTCTTTTAATACCCCATATTTCAAAAAAACAATGAGTAAAGAAGCCGAAGCAGCATTGAAAAACGTCAAAAAAGCACGGGAAAAGCCCTTGAGCTTTTCTGCAGAAAGACAAGCGGCTGCCACAAAAAACAGTGCTATCGCTCGTGCGGCACCCGAGGTTTCAAAAATAAGCTTTGCAATTCTCTCGATATTGTATATAATTCTCTCAAAAACAGACAGCGAGTAAAAATCAGCGTAATAGGTTTTCCGAACGGCGTTTCCAGGTGCTGCAAACAGTGACACAAAACCAATGATGGCAAGAACAGCGGCAACGATAAAAGCTTTATTCGTTTTTTTCTTTGCGAAAAACATTCTGAGTGCCGCCAAAATTATAATACATAGCGAAACGAAAGCATTCTGCTCCGTAGTTGCACACGCAAAAAATGCAAGAGGACAAAACCAAACACTAAAGCTCCCCCTCTCAATAGACTTTTCAGTAAAATAGAAAAGAGCCAAGGTTAAAAAGATGGGGAAAACGTAATTAAGATAACCCGTTGCCCAATATAGCGTCTGATTTGCCGTTGATATACTTATAAAAGAAATACACACACAAGAAATTATAAGAGAAAGCTTAAACCGCTCGGTTTTTACTCCACCTTTATATGCTTCCGAGGAAATGAGTGCCGCAAAAACAGCTATCAAGGCAGTAATTGTAACCGAGAAGATACGCCAAAGCCAAATCGTACCTCCCGCAAGTAAAAGCTCGTCTAAAAGATGAACAAAAGCTCTACCATTCGTTTGAAGCCAATGCTTTATATTTTCATTCCAAAAATAGTCAGCACCCCAATAAAAAAAGCTCGTATAATAATAATCATCGCCAAAAAGAACGACTTTGCTTACTATCATAGCCTGCGCCAACACGAAAAGAGAGAAAATTATCAAATGCAAATTTGATATTCCCTTCTTCACTATAGATCTAAGCAAATTCTCATCATCTCCATCTTTTTCGGCATTTATTAATACTTACTTATCCTCTGCGTTCTCAAGTGCCTTTTTATCTGCTCTGGACAATGTGTATTTCTCTAAAGACATAGTCGGATCGTATATACAAAGAGTTCCGTACGCTGTTTTATCGTAATCTATATCCTCGTTGTAGTAAATATCAACGAACATTCCGACAGCGTCCTCGTACGTCACACCGTCGAAGATGAATTTTCTGTAACTGTAAAGAGTCTTATACGCACTCTTGACCTCGCTCGGAAAATAACGCTCCTCTATTAGATTTTCCTTTACCGTATTGTCATCAGGATTATCCGGTGTCTTGTCAAGCGTTTTTACAATAGTTACGTCAAAAATATCATTTTTTCTCTCCGGCACCTCAGAAAGTCCATATTCCTCTGCCGTGCGACGCAACGTACTGTTATTGTAACGCACTGTCACCTGTATCTGCTCGGCTTCGGGAATGAACACGCAAGATCTTACCTCAAAAAGTCCGCTTGCAGTAAGCGTTCGTTGCTCCTGCGTCTGAACAAGCATCTCTTCACCGTGCTCTTCCCACGCAGATAACGTACTATCATTCACCATCAAAGTTTTTATGCTCGACGGATCTCCCGAAAAAAGAACTCTCCAAAGCATTATTATATTTACTGCCGCTATTATCAGATAAAACAGAGCCTTTACGCTCCGTGATAAAATTTTCCCTGTCTTTGCCATATCTGCCGACCTTTCGGAGTTTTTAGTATAAATTCATTATACACGCTTTTACCCCTTTTGTCAACAAGGCCAACATCTTACCTATATAAAAGAAAAGCTGTCGAGAGATCGACAGCTTTTCTTTTATATTTTCAGATTATTTAGCTGCAGCTGCTACTGCACCAAAGTACCAAGCATTAGGATCTACGTCAGAATACGCACAGGTTTCTCCTGCCTTTGCTCTTGTGATACGATTAAGGATCGTTACGACCTCGCATCTCTTTATCTCGCTATCGGGATCAAATCTACCCTCGCTCTTACCCTGTACCAAGCCTTCTTTTGCACAAGCATTTATAAAGTCCTTCGCCCAATGCTTAGATATATCGTCAAAGCCCTGATCACGTGCTCTGGAAACTTCAAGATCAAGCATTATGCAGATGATCTTACAGAATTCTGCACGGGTAATAGTCTTTTCGCCGCGGAAGGTGTTATCGCTAGGATATCCGTTTACGATTCCCGCAGAAGCAAAGAGTCTTACCATAGCAACATACTTCGTATTTACATCCTTAAAAGCAACACTCGGATCAACCTTTATGTCAATGTCAAAAAGATTGTAAAGAGCCTCAACGACCTCATATCTTGTTGCGTTCTGCTCGGGTCTGAACGTTCCATCAGAATAACCGGGCATATACTTGATCTTTGAGTATCCTCTCTTAAGATAGATACCTACGTCCTTTACAGGAGTTGTATCTGCTTTATCGTCGTCTGTATTATTGCTTTGAGGAAGAACGATATCGACCTTGGCAAGCTCAGTCAAAACCGATATATTCTCAAGCTTGATGTTAGAAGCCTCTTTGCATTTTGCCGTGATAAATGTCGTCTCTCCCACCTTCGCATTTTCTTTCACCTTAAATGTGAAAACGAAGAAATCACCGCTTCTCGTTACATTAGTTATGCCACTGTAGGAAGCAGTAACAGTTGAAAGTGTTGCAAGGTTAACTGATGCAACGTCGATATTGGAATCAATAGTCTTGTAGCTTATAGCACTACCTGCCTTGACAGATACGGGGGTAAGTATATTTTTGTCAAAGGAAAGCTCCACCGTCATTTTTGCAATACCGGGGTTGTTCTGGATATTGACAACAACCTCTACAAGCTCTCCGGGAGCTCCCGAGGTGTTTTCAATAAAGATTGATGCACCTGCGGCAGACGCAAAAACAGAAAAACAAGAAAGGCAGAAGATCGTCGCCAAAATTGCGGAAAAAGCCTTTATAGAATACTTTGTTCTTTTCATTATAAACCTCCAAGAAATCACCGAAAACGGCATTTTTAACATAAATAAGGCATTTCTTTATACCCACTTCTATCCATTTTATTATAGCAAACACAAAACTAAAAGTCAATAGATTTCACTAAAACTGTATGGGGACAACATATATTTTAATTTTTTTACATTTGAGCGATTTTTTTCTCAAAAAGCAGGACAATACTAATTTGCCGAATAAAAAACAAAAAGTACGCAAAAAATAATAAAAACCAAAACGAAAGGGAGACATAAATATGAATCAAACACCTATTCAAAACAACCGCAAAGTTAACAAAGTGCTTTATATCGTAACCGTTACATTGCTTTTCGCAATCGCAGTCATCATTGCGATAACGAGCGCTGCCAACCGAAAAACAAAAAATCCAACCCCTAACAACACAAATGATACCCTTATGCAAACTGAAATGGACACCGAAATGGATACAGACACAACCGCGCCTATAACAACCGAAAGAAATCAGGGAGCCATAAACGACACCGAAAAAAATGAGGATACCGACGCTCAGGCTTCTCTTGGCGACGATGAAGGCACAGAGCCTGTCGTATCCATACCGCCCAAATTCAATCTGCCCGTTATCGGAATTCTTTCAAAGGGACACGACACCTCTCTCCAAGTATATTCGGCAACTATGGGAGACTACAGAGTTCATAGCGGTATTGACATCGTAACTGAGGAAAACGCTCCTGTGTATGCTGCGGCAGACGGGGTGATCTCTCAAATCTGGAACGATCCGCTTATGGGTACGAGTATCGCTATACAGCATAGCGGCGACTGTTATACCGTATATAAAAATCTTTCCGTGGAATTGGTTTCGGGAATCGAAGTCGGTACACCCGTAACACAGGGACAGCTCATCGCTGCAGTTGGCAATACTGCTATGATAGAGATCGCAGAGGAGCCTCATCTCCATTTCGAGATGACGGTCGATGCAAAAGCAGTCGATCCTCTTGATTATTTTGACGAAAGTGCTCTCGTTTCTCTGACAATGGACTCTTCTTATGAATCTTAAAACAAAAAGCCCTCTATCTGTTTTTGCAGATAGAGGGCTTACTTTTTTATTTACCGTTTAATTTATCAGAAAGTATGGACAACGCCTTTACGGCAACCGTACTTCTCTCGGCGAAACGATCACCGAATATATTTGACTTCATCTGCTCTTTTACAGCAGACGTCATAAGAGATTCGATATCTCCATACCCCATAAGTAGCAGTATATCAGACGAAAGGCTTTGATATATAACGTCAAAAGCTCCTTCCTCCCCCTGCGGCTCACAAGACTCTGCTATGATCTTCGGAATACTGCCGGACATCGCATAAATAACGTTCATAACGGCAAGAGATCTTTCTCTATCTGGTGCCTTTGCGGGAATTGCAGTGAACGCAGCACGGGAAAGATCAACGTTGCAAATATAGTTGCCCTCCAACGACATTTTGGGCATCGGTAAAGGCAAGAATGGAGAGCCTTCGTTTCTCAGTGCCAAAAGTTCTGCTATACTCGCAACAGAAAACAGCGAAAAGCCGGCCAAAGAGTCTGACTCATTTTCTTCTTCAAATTCAACAGCATCTGTTCTTGGATCAAAACCGAAGATCTTCATAACGGAATAGTAAATATCTTCGATCTCGCCGTCAAATTCCACTTCAAATGGTATATCGGTAAGACCGTCCTTTTGATAAAATACACCGCCGCCCGACAGATAAAGTGCAAGAGCATCGTCGGAATCCGCCCTTATTGCCGCTGACTCGCCCGATGGTGTCGCAGTGTCAACACCATTCAATGAAGAAAAAGCTTTTGAGAAAGACATCATAACATCATACGTAAATCCCCCCTCTTTTGCAAGAGGAATAACCCCTTTTCCGTTAGTATACAGCATCTCGGTCGCTTCCCCTAACTTTGCAAGAAGATCCGTGTTAAGCAATACTGTGTCAGCAGAAAGTAGCAAAGACGGAGTTGCATCCCCTGCCGCAAGATAACTCTTTCCGCCAATCGAAAGAGAAGATATAACGTCCTCATAATATCCCGGCTTTGCCGCATCGAATCCCGCAATAGACTCAAGATCGGCAAGACAGCCTTCTGTAATAAGCACCGCCGCAGATCTGGCGGACAGAATCAGCATATCATATTCGGGCTTTCCCGAAAGATAATCTGCACGTACACGCTCAACTATATCATTTTCAACCACCTCGGAAAATGTTATCCCATATTCCTTTGAGATGTTTGAATTTCTCTCAAAAATTGCCCTGCCAAGCATATCCTGTGACTCTCCGCCGGACAAAAAGGCATCTTCAACTCCGTATTCACGCAATATAACAAAATTCGTAGGCTCTACAACCTCAATGTCAGGTATATCCGTATCTTTCGAAGGAATTACATCTATGGTAGCGATTGAAAACTCGCTTTCATCGACGTCGCCCGACGTTGTTTTGCTACTACATGATGAAATACAAACAAAAGCACCAACCGCTAACATTATTGAAATTATTTTTTTCAGAGACCAAGCTTTTCTCAAAACGCTCCACCTCCTTGAATTTTTCAAAAGGATAAAATTATCAATTATTTATAAACGCGGGGAACACGTCCCGAAATAATACATAGGCACTCATAATCAATAGTCCCAGCTAAAGCCGCAAGATCATATATCTGCGAACACTCTTCTCCGAAAAGCGTCACTATATCGCCTACGTTCACGCATTTATCCGTTACGTCCGCCATACATTGATCCATACATATTCTACCGACGATATTCGCCTTAACTTTTTCGCCGCTTTTAGTCTCAATGCTGACTTCAGCTCCGCTGAAAGCTCGTATAAACCCATCAGCATACCCTATCGGAAGTGTAGCAAGAGTTCTTTCGCTATCAGAGGAAAAAGTCCCCCCGTAGCTGACCGTTTTCCCTGCCGAAAGCTTATGTATATGCGAGACCACCGTTTTAAGACTCATAACAGGTCGAAGCGATGGCAGATCTGCCGCCTCCGACGCTCTTGCACCGTACAACAATATACCAGCTCTCACACCATCAAGATGAAGATTTGGATATCGAACAACTGCCGCACTGTTTGCGACGTGCTTAAAAGGTATTTTTATTCCTTTTTGGAGCAAAAGGTCATTTACCGCAGCAAAATATTCATACTGCTCTATCGTTCTGTCTTTTTCGCAACAAGATATTTCATCTGCACTTACAAAATGAGTAAACATGCCCTCAACCTTCATATTGCAAAGCGCACACACGGCTGCTATATCGTTCGCCGCACACGCAACAGTCTCTTTATCCTGAGCTATAAATCCAAGACGGTTCATTCCCGTATCAAGCTTGATATGTACCCTTACGCAACAATTCTGCTTCTTCGCTTCATCATTTAGAGCCTTTGCATATTCGGGCGAAAATACCGTCTGTATGATATCGTTTGCCACAAGTTCGCCAACAGAGCTTGGCAGAGTGTAGCCGAGCAGAAGAATATCTGCGTGTTTATCGAATTCAAGACAAACGTTTCTGAGCGCCACAGCCTCCTCTATACAGGAAACCGCAAAAAAATCACAGCCTTCCCCCAAAAGCACTCTGGCACAGGCATCTGCACCATGCCCATAAGCGTCCGCCTTCAGAACGCATATAAGACGAGCTTCAGAGGAGCTCGAAATATGATCTTTTATCAATTTATAGTTATGCTTCAGAGCATCAAGATCTATCTCTGCCCAAGTTTTGTGACGCCCGTACATAGGCAAGCTTGAATAGAGTTTATATGCTTCATTTTCCACGTCAAAGGCCTCCTTTGCGGTTTTGCAAAAATGCAAAACGATTCGTATAAGTATAACACATTATATAAAAAAAATCAAGAGGGTGACAATCATAAGAGAACGGAGCCGTCATACCCGTGTATAACAGCTCCGTTTTTTATATCATATTTATTCTGTAACAACAGTTATATTACTCCACTCATAAATAGCGTCCATAAGCTTCTCCCAAAGAAGAACGCTCTCTATTCTCTCCTCGCCATATGCCTCCACAAGCTCCGCTTCGCTCATTCCGTATTGCTCGCAGAACTCAGCTATTCCCTTGGCATACTCCTCATCGGTTATCTGAAGATTTTCGGCCTTTACAATAGAATAGATAACCATATCTTCCTTTATATATGTCTCTGCATACGCCCAAACATCATCATCTGTACCCATACCGCTATATGAACCGTACTGAGCAAGAAATTCTTCATATGAAAGCCCCGAGGATGCAGCATAATATTCGTAATTTGCACGGTTGAGCCAATAGAAAGCTTCTACCGCTTTTTCGGGCAAAGAAATCACCTCTGTCCCTTCCACTATCTGACTCCAGATAGCGCTACAAGCATCGTCCTTTAGTCCTTTCAGTCTCTCGCTCTCAAGGAAAGACTTATAATATACCATAAAAGTATCAACCGTCTTAACTCCCTCTGAGCCAAAATACTTTTCAACGAAAGCATCATTCAATTCAGGTACTTTATTTTCGCCCTTTATATAGTGAACTGTTACTGTAAACACAGTCTTCTTACCTGCAAGATTAGGATTATTGGGGTAAACTTCCGGGAAGGTCACATCATAGCTGACAGTCTCCCCCGGCATAACGTCGTACATTCCTTCGACAAAACCGGGAATATATCCGCTATCCGAAGAAAGCGTTACGTCAACGTTACTTGCACTTCCGCCCGAAAAAGCAACGCCGTCAAGAGTTCCTACGTAATCAATATTTATAATATCCCCCTCGGCTGTCTTTCTGTCAGTTATCTGCTCAGGTTCAGCCTTCGAGACAAGAAGGTCATCTATTACTTCATCTATATATTCCTCATCTACTACGTAAGTCTTTACCTCTGCACTAAGTCCCTTATATTCTCCCAAAGTAATGAAAGAAGTCAGATCCTCGTTCATATAGTCCATCGTGTAATTTACGTCAATACCTTCGGGCACATAATCTTCGGGCATCTTTGATATGTCGGTTGTCCCTGCTTTATCAGTATCCGAAGTTTTTCCGTCTTCTTTTCCACAAGCCGACATTGAAATCACTACTATTAAAGCAAGAAGCATAGATGTCAAAATAAAGAGTTTTCTTGAAATTCCGTTCATTTTTTGCCTCCTAAAACAAAATATTTTCCTAAGTATATCACAAACACAAAAAAAAGAAAAGCACATTTTTCTTTTTTTACATTTTAGACACAAAAAAGATCGCACTGCAAAAACGCATCGTGCGATCCTTTTGAAAACAAAGAAATTAGGCGTCCTTCTTGACGATTTCCTTGCCTTTGTAATATCCGCAAGCCTTGCAGACACGGTGTGCAAGAATAAACTCACCGCATTTAGGGCACTTTATCATGCCGGGAAGACTGAGCTTCCAAACATTAGAACGTCTCTTATCTCTGCGTGCTTTTGATACTTTTTTCTTCGGTACTGCCATTTACCTACACCTCCCTTAGTGTACGCTACGTGCCTTTGCGGCACTTTGCTATATTGTATAATTTATTTTTCACCTAGGTCTTCATCGCCCTCACTCTTGCTATTTTGGAGAAGAGTTTTTAGCACAGCAAGTCTTGGGTCGATTTCTTTTTGCGAACAGCCGCAATCGCCTAATTTGCGGGGCTTTCCGCACATGGGGCAAAGCCCCTCACAATCCTCGGAGCAAAGAAGCTTTTGAGGAAAAGATAGTACAAGCTCTTCACGAAGCTCTTCGTCTATATCGAGCTTTCCGTCATGAATGACAGCATATCCGTCATCATAAACGTCTTCCTCACTTGCTCTTTCGTTCTCTTCCGAGAGAGTGTTCTCGTCGCAAACAGTCCTCTCAAAATCAAGAGTGAAGCTGCCGGCAACATCATCAAGACATCTTGCACATTGGCCTCTGTACGAGATCTCAGCTCTCAGCTTCAGTCTCATATACCCTACCCTGTCGGTAACCTCGCCGACAACGTGAGCATCCGAATCAAAGGTTATATCATCAATCGGAGCGGCTGAAAGATAATAATCAATGTCAATATGATCGGTCTCCCCTCGGAGAATCGGTCTGAGATCGAGTATCATTTTTAACCTCCCCAAAAACGACGGCACAAAATGCGACAATAGTTATTATAACGCTTCTTCTCTTTCTTGTCAAGGGTTTTTGAAGATTTTTTGTCCTCTCTTTGCGTCTTTTTTCATTTTTTATTTTTTGAGGCATAAAAATTTTTGTTTTTTGGTGAAAATGCTGTACAAAAGCACCTCACTATGTTAAAATGTAAGAAAGGAGCTGATGAAATGAAAGAAAGAATCCTTTTAGGACGCGAAGCAAAAAAATGCGATGAATATACTATAAATACTCTCGGTGTTCCGCAGCGAAAGCTCATGGAAAATGCCGCAGAATCACTTGCAAATGAGATAATAAAAGCAAAATACGACCTCTCTAAAACCATAGTCGTATGCGGTAGCGGAAACAACGGCGGAGACGGCTTTGCGGCAGCACGTTTTCTTGCGGAAAAGGCAAGAGTGCTGGGGCTGGACTTCGATATAAAAACGTATTTTGCAGGCGTTGATTCTGCTATGACCGATGCCTGTGCCGAGCAAAGACAGCTCGCTACCTCTTGCGGCATTGAAGAAATGCCCGAATTTTGCACAGAAGGCGTAACTTTAATCATAGACGCTATTTTCGGAATAGGACTTTGCCGTAGTATCGACGGGAAATACAAAGAACTTATAAATAAGATAAACGCATCAGGTGCAACTGTTGTTTCTGCCGATATTCCCTCGGGAGTTTGTGCAGATACGGGAAAGATAATGGGAACTGCTGTGAAAGCGGATATGACAGTCTCCTTTGCCTCATTCAAAATAGGCATTTTTCTCTACCCCGGCTCAGAGCTTTGTGGAAAGGTCATAAAAACCGATATTGGTATAACAACGGAAGCTCTTGATGATCTTCAGCCTGTTTTCACTGCCCAAGAACTCCCTCCATTCCCTCTCCCGAAGCGTTTTCCGTCATCAAACAAGGGAATCTACGGCAAGATACTGATAGTAGGGGGAGCAAAAAATATGGCAGGTGCTGCATACCTTTCAGCTATCGCCGCTTACCGTTCGGGTGCGGGACTTGTACGGATATTCACAACAGAAGAAAACCGTATTATTCTGCAGACGCTTCTGCCTGAAGCGGTGCTTATAACTTACGACCAAGAAATACCGCAAAATATACTTGAAAATGCAATATCAGATTCTGATGCTATTGTCGTCGGCCCCGGTCTTTCACAAAGTGAAATGGCGAAAGCTCAACTGACGTGTGTACTTGAAAACGCAAAATGCCCGCTCATTCTTGATGCGGACGCTCTGAACATTTTAGCATCAGATAAAAATTTGTGGAAAAACATACCCAAAAATGTGATCATAACTCCACACATGGGTGAGATGTCAAGACTGACGAAAAAGAGCATCGATGCTCTGAAGGAAAATCAGATAAACGAGTCTCTTTCCTTTGCCTCGCAAAATGGCGTTGTCTGCGTACTAAAGGACGCACGGACTGCCGTTTCTGACGGAAGACAGACATATCTCAATATAAAAGGAAACAGCGGTATGTCAAAAGGTGGAGCGGGCGACGTTCTGACAGGCGTCATAGCTGCGTTTGCGGCACAGGGAGTCGGTTGCTTTGAAGCGGCAAGTCTGGGCGTTTATATCCATTCACTTGCAGGTGATATTGCCGCAGAGCGTATGGGGGAATATTCACTGCTCGCTCATGATATTGCCGACAGCATCTCAGATGCAATAAAAGTATCAATTTCTTAAATAAATCAATTGTAAAATCAAGCAGCTGTTCACTTTCACCGGCAGCTGCTTTGTTTTATTAAAAACCCTTATTTTGTCAAAAAAATTCCATCAGTCATCACAAAGGTTTCACAATAAAGTGTTACCATAAAAAGCAGCCTAGTGCAAAAATAAACAGGAAAGGGGTTTTATATGCAATTTCGTCATGAATTAAAGCACGAGATAAATAATCTCGATATGATGATCTTGAGGCAAAGGCTTCGCGCAGTAATGAGGACGGACAGCCATGCCTTAAACGGACAATATGAAATACGAAGTTTATATTTTGACAACCTTGACGATAAAGCCTTAAAAGAGAAAATTAACGGCGTAAATATAAGAGAAAAGTACAGGATTCGGCTCTACAACAACGACGTAAGTATGATACGTCTCGAGAGAAAGTTCAAGTGCGGCAATCTCAGCCATAAAGATTCATCTGTTTTAACGCAGGAACAGGCACAAGCGATAGCAAACGGTGATATAGAGTGGATGACCCGCACGAATAATGAGGTAATGCTCGGATTCTATACTCGCATCAAAAACGAAGGTCTTGCACCAAAGGTGATCGTTGACTACACGCGAGAGCCGTTTATATTCGGTCCGGGAAACGTTCGAGTGACCTTGGATTATGACATTCGCACAAGTATTAGGTGTACGGATTTTCTGAATCCCGATTGTGTAACCATTCCAATTAAGGATTCACCCTGCATTCTCGAAGTGAAATGGGACAACTATCTTCCCGACATAATTCGAGACGCAGTACAGCTTGACGGCAGAAGAAGCGGTGCATTTTCAAAATATGCCGCATGCCGTATGTACGATTAAAAAATGCAAAATATAAAAAATGCAAAAGGAGCAACTCAAATTATGAATTTTAACGATATTTTCAAATCAAGCTTTCTTGAAAACATTTCGGCTATCAGCGTACTCGATATGATTCTGACACTTATACTGTCATTCGGAATCGGTTTGTTTATTTTCCTCATCTATAAGAAGACTTATCAGGGCGTTATGTACTCTTCAAGCTTTGGCACAACACTTATCGCCCTTACTATGATAACATCTGCCGTTATCCTCGCCGTAACCTCGAACGTAGTTCTGTCGCTCGGTATGGTCGGTGCACTCTCTATTGTCCGTTTCCGTACCGCTATCAAAGACCCTCTCGATATTGCGTTTCTGTTTTGGTCTATCGGTGCAGGAATCATACTCGCTGCAGGCATGATACCGCTTGCTGTCATCAGCAGTGTAGTAATCGGTCTTATTCTGCTTTTCTTTGTCAACAGAAAATCTCACACTCATCCTTATATGATAGTATTGAATTGTGATAATCACGACGTCGAGCTCAAAGCTATGGACTTTATGAAGAACAACGTAACTCGCTGCACCGTCAAGAGCAAGTCCGCTGTAAAGGGTGCTATTGAAATAAACGTTGAAGTTCGTTTGAAGGAAGACAACACAGATTTTATCAACTATCTTAGCACAATGCAGGGAGTGAACAGCGCAGTCATAGTTTCCTACAACGGCGATTACATGGGGTAAAATCATGTCAGGCAGTAAACATTTTGAAAAAATAGCTTGGACTGTCACGGCACTGATGCTGATAATAACTATTCTGTTCATGAACGGTGCGGCACTCGGCATTGAAGTTATGGCCCACACTCTGGGGTACGAAAACCGACTGTTTGACAATACGAGAGTACACACTATTGATATTGTTATGAACGATTGGGACGAATTTATTGACAATGCCACAAGTGAGCAATATTATACGGCCAATCTTGTGATCGACGGCGAAGCATACAAAAACGTAGGTATTCGTGGCAAAGGAAACACTTCTTTGTCCTCGGTATCATCACTCGGCAGTCAGCGTTACAGCTTCAAGATCGAATTTGATCAGTATGACAACGCTATGACATATCACGGACTCGATAAGCTAAGTCTCAATAATCTTATTCAGGACTCCACTATGATGAAGGATTATCTGACCTATACCATGATGAATGAGTTCGGTGCGGCAGCCCCCCTTTGCAGTTTCGTATATATCACCGTAAATGGTGAAGATTGGGGACTGTATCTCGCAGTAGAGGGAGTTGAAGATAGCTTCCTTGAACGCAATTACGGCTCGGACTACGGAGAACTATATAAGCCCGATAGTATGAGCTTTGGCGGCGGTCGCGGGAACGGTAAAGACTTCAATATGGACGATTTTATGAACAGCAATAATTCGTCTGAAGAATCCGGCAAAACCTCCGGCGGTGTTGCTATGCCTAACGCAAACGGATTTGATCCTTCTTCTATGTTTGGAGGAAATATACCCAATATGGAAGACTTCGACCTTTCACAAATGCCGGGTATGTCACAAGGAAGCTCCGAAAACGGAGATAAATCTTCTTTCGGTGATTTTAACTTTGGTGGCATAGGTGGCTTCGGCATGGGTTCAAGTGACGTAAAATTGCAATATATCGATGATGAAGCAAACAGCTATTCAAATATTTGGAACAACGCAAAAACCGATATTACCTCAGCTGATCAAGCTCGTCTTATCAAATCCCTCAAAAAACTGTCAGAGGGCGAAGAAATTGAATCTGTAGTTGATATTGAACAGGTCATTCGTTACTTCGTCGTACACAACTATGTGTGCAACGGCGACAGCTATACCGGCTCTATGATCCACAACTATTATCTCTATGAAGAAAACGGACAAATGGCAATGATCCCCTGGGACTACAATCTTGCCTTCGGCACCTTCCAGGGAGGTAACGGACAAAGCACCGTCAATATGCCTATTGATGCCCCCGTATCGGGCAGTGCGGGAGAGGATCGTCCTATGTGGAGCTGGATCCTATCTGATGAGAGCTACACCGAGCTGTACCATCAGTATTATGAGGAATTCCTTAAAAACGTTGATATTCAGGGCATTATAGACAACGCATATAACCTAATAAAATCCTATGTTGAAAAGGATCCTACAGCGTTCTATACCTATGAAGAATTTGAGGCGGGGGTTAAAGCGATGAAGCAGTTCTGTTCGTTGCGCTCCGAAAGCATTTCCATGCAGCTTTCAAACGGCGAGACCACAAGTAATATGAGCTATGTGGATGCTTCCGGCCTTACTCTGTCAGATATGGGATCGATAGGCGGCATGGGAGGCGGTATGCCTAATATGAGTGATAAAGGCAGCTTTGGAGACCGAGGTAAAGATAAAAGAGAAAACTATGAATCCAAATCAACTCCGCAAACCGACAATAACGCCTCGTCAGACCTTAATACGTCCGCTATTGGATCAAATGTGATTTCTCTTAGCAGCATGATACCCGACGGATTCGATCCCTCTTCCATGTTCAGTGGAAATATGCCAAACATGGGCAATCTTCCGGAGGGCTTCGATCCTTCACAGATGCCGGGAGGCTTCGGAGGACAGATGCCGGACATGAGTCAATTACCCGAAGGCTTCGACCCCTCACAGATACCCGGAAACTTCGGCGGTGAGATACCCGATCAATCAACAACACTGCCCGAAAACTCCGATGAGATACCATCTTCCGAAGATCCGAATTCTTCCAATGGATCTGCAAATCCCGATTCATCGAAAAACAACCGTCCTTCCGGGGGTAATATGCAAATGCCGGGGGGTAGTTTTGGTGCAAATATGAACGGAATGGGAAGTCCGGCTTCAAAAAACACTAATTTAGTGTGGCTTGCAGTATCTATGCTGATTCTCGGCACAGGACTTATTATTGCAAAATCATATAAATATTAAATTTATCTATAAAACAACAGCCGCATAGCTTCAATTTGCTATGCGGCTGTTGTTTTTTCAAATTTCTATGTTTTTTACTTTATATATCGTCGCTCAGCTTAATTCTTGCCTCTACGTTCACCTCGTTATCGGAAAGACGTCGAGTTCTTACGTAATAAACGCCGTCCTCTTCCGAGTAACGACCGTACTCGGCTCTTATGGTCTCATAAGCTGCTGCCTCGTGAAGATAGCTTATGGTAAGCTCGGAAATACGCTTACCTTTCAGTATATCAATAGGTAAAAATCCGCAAATGATATCGGGGTATTTTGCGTTGTTCATATGCCCGTTATAATCAATATCGGGATATGTGACCGTATGCTCTCCATTGCCTTGTTCAAGAACAATTTCACGGGGAATTCTCGTATGAAGTGGTGCACTCGGCTTTATAGGTGCTTCAGGTCCTATATCAACCGGCCAATCCTTTACAAGAGTCGGACGCATTGTCGTACGGTTCATAAGCACCCAGACAGAATACGCTTCGCATACAACCTCATCGCCCCTCAATATCTGAAAACAACGGTTAAAACTAAAGCCTCGACTGTCATCGGTTGCCCACGTTGTAACTTCAAGCTCATCGTCGAAATGTATAGCTTTTATTATGCTGACGCACATTCTCATAAGCCAAAAGCAACCGCCGTCACGCTCTATCATAACCTCGGGCGGACTTCCGACCTCGACCGTATGTCCATGTGCCGTCTCCTGCAAATACATAAATAAGCGCGAGGGATAAAGAACTCCGTTTATATCGGTATCGTGATAAAGAACCTTATATTTGCGACTAAATTTCATCTATATGCCCCTTTTATCTTAAAACGGAGTGGCTTCCCACTCCGTTTTAGTTTATAGTTTCAAGTGGTGACCGTCAGATCAAAGAGTGTTTGAAGAACCAAGAACTGTCTTGATCTTGTGCTTAACCATCTTCTTAACCTCGTCACGAGCAACAGAGAGGTAACCTCTGGGGTCAAATACGGAAGGCTCGTTTACAAATACACGGCGAATACCTGCCGTCATAGCAAGACGGATATCAGAGTCGATATTTATCTTACAAACAGCACTCTTTGCAGCTTCACGAAGCTGCTCTTCGGGAATGCCGATAGCATCAGGCATCTTTCCGCCAAGAGCGTTGATCTCAGCAACAAAGTCCTGAGGAACGCTGGAAGCACCGTGAAGAACGATCGGGAACTCGGGAAGTCTCTTTTCTATCTCTGCAAGAATGTCGAAACGAAGCGGAGGGGGAACAAGGATTCCCTGCTCGTTTCTTGTGCACTGCTTGGGTGTGAACTTATATGCACCGTGAGAAGTACCGATAGAAATTGCAAGAGAGTCAACGCCTGTGCGCGTAACGAAATCTTCAACTTCCTCGGGACGAGTGTAAGAGGACTGCTCTGCCACTACGTCATCTTCAACGCCAGCAAGAACACCAAGCTCACCTTCAACAACAACTCCGTGAGCGTGTGCATATTCAACGACCTTCTTTGTGAGAGCAACGTTATCCTCATAGCTGTGGTGAGAACCGTCGATCATAACAGATGTGAAACCACCGTCGATACAAGCCTTGCAGATCTCAAAATCTGCACCGTGGTCAAGGTGGAGAGCGAGATCAATGCCGCTATCCTTAACTGCAGCGTTTGCAAGAGCGAGAAGATACTCGTGCTTTGCGTACTTTCTTGCGCCTGCAGAAACCTGAAGGATAACAGGGGACTGTTCTTCTTCAGCTGCCTCTGTTATAGCCTGAATGATCTCCATGTTGTTTATGTTGAATGCGCCTATAGCGTATCCGCCGGCATAAGCCTTTTTAAACATTTCCTTAGTTGTAACAAGTGCCATTTTTCTACTCCTTAAACTCAAAAAAATTCAGATGTTAATATTTTAACATGAAACTTTTCCAAAATCAAGGCTTTGAGAAAAATTTATGTTGATTTCCTCAAAATTTTATCTTTTTCCCTAAATTATGCAATAACTGTATCCTCGGGCGGTGTATTTGTGACAATTCTCGAAGCAGTATCTGTCAACGCTCCGTCGCCACCCAGACCAAAGCTGACGGCAATGGCGTTATTTACAGCCGTCATCATCTCGTCATCAAGATGTCCCATTTTTTCGCCCAATCGCTTTTTATCTAAAGTTCTTACCTGCTCAAGCAGGATAACCGAATCCTTATTTAACCCCACCTTGTCCGCATAAACGTCAATATGGGTGGGAAGACGTGTCTTTCCCATGCGGCTCGTTATCGCAGCCGCTATTACAGTCGGGCTATATCTGTTCCCGACGTCATTTTGAATTATGAGGACCGGACGCATACCGCCCTGCTCTGATCCTACAACAGGGCTCAAATCCGCATAATAAATATCTCCGCGTTTTACGCTCATTTTTTTGCCTCTCTTTCTGCATTTTCAAGTGCAGCTCACCAAATCGGCGGTTTTGCCTTACGCTATTATTTTTACCGTATCTTCATTTTCTTAGTCACTATGAAAACTTTTTATTTATGGCATTTTTTGACGCAGGGGACAGAGATTGCCCCACTAACAGAATATTTCCTTTTTTGTCATAAGGTGACACATATTTCGACATCAATTTTGAGGTCCGCCTCTTGACCTTGCAGCAAAATACTGTTATAATTATCATAAAGTTGATTTGATGGGAGGAATTAGTATGAAACATTTGTTCAGAACGGTTGCATTTATCCTTTTGCTTTTGTTTGTCTTATCATATACCTCCTGCTCCCCTATAAAAAAACTTATCGGTGAAAATGAAGAGGATTATTCAGAGGAATGGGTCATCGGAAGCAAGCTTGAAGATGAAGCGGTGATCTCGGAGTTAAGTAATCTTATAGGTGCACTTACGATAAATTCGATAAAGCTCACCGAATTTTCAGACACAAAAACGGCTCTCTCTCTTTTTGAAGATTCACTCCTCAATCACCTCCTCACGACCGGATACTCACGCTTCAGCGGAAACACAGAAACTCTGCAAAAAGCCGCGAAAGAATATCCAAATCTCAATATCACAGCGGCAATAAGCACAAGCGACTATGAAGGAGCTCTCTATAAATATTTCAATCACGGCGGCAACATAAGACACGAGGGCACGAGCCGATTTAAGTATCTTTCGAAGATAAAGGCATACACCCCGGCAGTTCAGGCTCAGGCGAACAACTTTGAGCTTGATATAGTTTCAATAGACGAAACCCAAAGCACTTATCGCATGACCTTTTACTGTACCGACGGAAAAGAGACATCTCCCGAATATCTGGCAATTTTTGTGAAACGCGAAAAAAACGGCTGTTACATCAAATCGCTTGAGCAGATCGCAAGCGAAAAAGTTAGCTACAACGTTCCCGAAGTTTTTTCATAAAAAGAAAAAGGCTGTTACACAAAAGTGTGTAACAGCCTTTTTAGCTAAATGAGCTGCTTTATATAAATTTAATGATAAGCTCAAGTGCCAAAACGGCACCGCAAGCACTTGCGGCAACGGTTATCAGACTGCGTTCAAAATAAGCAGTAATGACCGCAACCAAAAATCCGACAGATGCAGATATAACGCTACCGGTCGAATAAAAGACGGCGGGAACTGTCATAACGCCGAGAACGGCATACGGAACGTAATAAAGAAACGACTTTATAAACCTATTCTCAAACTTTTTACGCACCAACACAAGCGGCAGCATACGAACAAGATATGTAACCGATGCCATCACAAGCAAATAAGGAAGAAACTTCATAAAATCTATCATTCCGTCGCCCCCTCTTCTACCCTATCACCTTTATCCTCAACAGGAGCTAAAAGTGCAAAAATAAGGCTTATCGAAACTGCACAGATTATTATAACGAATCCGTCTGAAATTTTGCAAAGAACAGGCGTATATTTGAAAGCACACCCCATAGCAACAGCACACAGAACGCAAAGAGCCGTTCCTTTGATTTTTTTAGCCTCGGGAACGATGATGGCAATAAACATTCCGTAAATAGCAATTCCGAGTGCAGAGACCACGATCTTAGGCAAAATATTTCCCGCAACGGCACCGAGCAAGGTACCCGAGCTCCAACCTATATACGGCATAAGAATAAGTCCAAAGAAATATTTTCTGCCAAGCGTTGTCGGCTTTGATGCAGACACGGCAAAAATCTCGTCGGTATTTCCGAATGCTATAAGAAATCTATGCAAAAGATGAACGCTTTTACCGAGCTTTTGAGAAAGGGATACCGACATAAGAGAGTACCTTAGATTTATGACAAGCTGCGAGACTGCAAGCTCTATAAAAGAACCGTAGGAGCAGATTATCGGCACGGCGGCAAGTTGTCCTGCGGACGTAAGATTAGTCATTGATATAAGCAACGCCTCGAAAATGCTAAGTCCGCTATCGACGGCAAAAATTCCAAAAGCAAAAGAAACAGACAGATAACCTAAAAAAATCGGCACCCCGTCCCGAATTCCCATTCGAAAGCTGTTGTTTTCAGTCATTGTAAAAATCAACCCTTATCAGCCTTATGCCTGACCTTTCTCGATAATTTCAATAAAACTCAGAATATTTTATCACATCGCTCAAAAAATGTCAATAAGACACGAAAAAAACAAATCTGCCTCGCTATTTGCGAGGCAGATTTGTTTTTTTAAGACACCTTTTTGTTTTCATTGACACGAACCAATAATACCGAGATGTCGTCTCCGCTTCCGTTTTCGTCCGCAGTTTCCGCAATACGAGCGGCAAAAGAGTCAAGGCTCTCGTCCTCATTCCATTCTCCTCCGAGCATTTCCATAAGCCAAAGGCACTCCTCGGGGCATTGACTTATTCCGTCACTCAACATAATTATTACATCACCATCGGAGATATCAAAGCGAACTTGTTCTGCATCGATCGCATTCATTATTCCTATCGGTACAGTGTTCGAGCGCAACTTATAAAGCTTGTCCCCTCTGCGAACAAACGATGGCGCCGCACCGCTTTTTATAAAAGAAGCCTCTCCGTTTATAAGGTCAAGTTCCATAAGGTCAACCGTCGCCGAGCATTCTCCACTCTTTGAGCGAAGGAGCGTATTCAGCATTTTAAGGGAAGTTTCTTTTCTGTTTCCACCCTGTAGCATTTTCGTCAAAAACAGTCCGCAAAGCTCACTTGTAAGAGCTGCTGCCGTACCCGAGCCCATACCGTCGCTTATGAGTGCATAAAAGCTGTCGTTTGACGTTTCAAAAGCAGTTGCCGTATCGCCGCAGACACTCTCATTTGCGTTGCCCTTTTGTGCCATTCCGCTTTCGACCGAAAAACGGCGATCCACCTCAGTCCTCAAGGATACCTTGCCATCCTTCAACTCAAATATAGGGTCCTTCAACGGCAATCCGCAAACACTCTCAAGCTTTTCTTTAAGCTCCCCGACTCCCATTTCCTCGGCCTTTTTACCTATATCCCCTGCATATATCTTCTTTCTGCGGTCGCCCCAAACCCAAAATTCTTTCATTTCTATATCGTCGCGCAATCCGAATCTGCGAAATTTTTCCTGAAGCTCTATATCAGGTACGTTTTCCTTTTTCGCCATCTCAACCGCATCTGCCAAAATATGTGACACAGCATCATAATCAAGTGCAAACAGCTCTGTCTTCTCTCCCGTAATATGCTCTCTTAAAATCTCCGCATATTCGGTGTTTACTTCAAGGATTATATCTGAAATATTAATGCATCTGTCTGTAATATACCGAGGCAACTTATCCGAGCTTACTCTTCCGTCTCTTGACAATATCTCTCCGAATTTACTCATAGTCTCGGAAAACTCACTATAATCTTTTGTTCTGCAGTTGTCAAAATTTTCGCATTTCAAACAGTAAGTATCAAATGAATTGAGGCAAAGTGTCCTTATCTCACTTGCCCCCGGAACTCGCATACGATCCGAAATATCATATAAAACTCGCGAAATTTGTCCGAAAGTATCGCTGAGCCTCGCTATTCTCTCGCGTTCGTTCTCAGAGCCTCGGAGATCAGTAGTTATTTTTTCATCTATCACTCTCTCTTTTTCTCTTATACCGCTCGGCACAAGTGAAAAGCCCTCAAAGGCACATATAAGTACAGATGCACAGATGACGGCAGGCATAAAATAAGTAATCGCGCCCAATCCGTCAATGTAAACGCCCCAAAGCAAAGCAACAACCGAAGATGCGCTCGCCGCAGCAAAGGCCGTTTTGCATATTCCTGCCGCTATCGCTGCTAAAACAAATGCCGGGGCATATATAGGAGCGGCCGCAAGAGATATAACTAATGACGATAATGTTCCTACAAGCACCCCTCGACGCCTGGCAAGGTATAACGTTGCAAAAAATCCAACGCAAAAGCACGCACTGATACCGAGAATAAATATATCTCTCAAAGAAAAAATAACAGCAAAGATAAGACCAAGATTAGAAACTTCTTTCATTACTTTTGGTGAACCGTCCTCACCTTCCGCACACAACCCCGAAAAAACAAATGTTATCGCAGGTGCGCTCACCATCGCAAACATGGCTGAGAACAGATCATACAGCCTGTAAGCACCCTTGTTCATTGCATAAAGGCTGACAAAAAATGCCGCCGCACACGCTGTTGCCATACGAAGATACGTGTTTTCCCTGAAGCGTGATAAGATTAACAACCGTATATGCTCGTTACGTTTTTTACCCTTACTAAAGATTTCCGAGGGCGAAAATTCATATGGCTGATCAATAAACATTCGTGCCGCAATACGTATAATAATTATCATAACATACACCGACAGATAAACATAAGGCGAGAATAATATCCCCGTCTGATCGCCCGTATTCACGGTAAATGCGGATATCAACAATCCTATAAATATGTAAATAAGATTTTTTTCAGAGGCACATAAAAAGGCTATTCCTAACGTATATGTATCAAGAAGAAGAGGTGTCCTGCCAAAGAGCAGAGATACAAGTCCGAAGCTCACACCCTTAAGAATTTTTACACCTATGGCGGCAGCGTCTCGCTCTTCCCACAACCCCCATTCCTTTGCTATTCCCCTCAATCTTGACATTATATCAGGCATTGAGTGAACGACCTCAGCTGAACCGTCACCTGTCGTCATAAGAGGTGTCCCGTCAGTAACATCCTTTTTCCTCTCAGACGTATCTTTCGATATCATTTTTCTTTTCTTCATTTTTACCGTCCTCGCTTTTTTAGATCAATCTTCCCGAATCTCATCGAGTTTCTTTGGTTTTATTTTATATTGCGGTGTATGCGTAAAGTGTCAAAGTGCGAAAGTATTTTTTTAGATTTTCGAGGACATAGAAATTGGGAAATGTCGGTTTTGTGAGGATATACAGGAAAGTGTTTGCGAAAAATGTACGGAAAAATATTCAAGTTGAAAAATCGCCTATCTTTTGTCATACGATTTTTGCAATAGCTCTTGTTTTTTTTATATCGATATGGTAAAATACTCGATGTCACACAGTTCGATCTTTATTTATGGAGACAAAAATGAATTTTGATGCATTTGAAAATGACGAAATAGAAGACGGCATTACTACCGTTTGCTTTACAGGTCACCGCAGTATTCCCGAAAACGTACGCCCCGCCGTATCGGAGCTTCTCTCCGAGGTCATCTGGGGGCTTTATTTGCGTGGAGCCAGAATATTCAAGGCAGGCGGTGCTATCGGTTTTGACACAATGGCGGCACAAGCTGTTATTGATTTGAGAAGCAAAACGGGAGATCGTTCTGTTAAGCTGAATCTTTGCTTACCTGCTCCGGATCAGACAAAAAAATTCAGCCGATTTGATAAAATCATATATGATCTCGTTCGAGAGAACAGTGATTGTGTAACATATGTTTCAAAATACAGTACGACAGAGAGCTACTACGAACGCAATCGCCGTTTGGTTCAAAATAGTGACGTCTGTGTCGCATATTGCACAAAACAAAGAGGCGGAACGTATTATACTTGTAAACAGGCACTCTTGGGCGGTGTTGAATTCATAAATTTGGCGGATTTTATCGTGTTTGAGTGATTTTGGGAATAAATATTAATATTTTTTCTAAAAAAGTATTGCAAAATTTGATTTATTGTGTTATAATGTTCTGCGTTGTAATTAAATATTTCACAAAGGGGTATAGTTCAGTCGGTAGAACACCAGTCTCCAAAACTGGGTGTCGTGGGTTCAAGTCCTTCTGCCCCTGCCAAAA